>JAAYDT010000086.1 GCA_012729145.1 Synergistaceae bacterium
CAATGGGGTAGCACACCGGTAATACATGGATGACACTTTGATCGCCCGAGGTTGTAGCAATCGGGCTTGACATTGTCCGTTTACCGTTCACTGTTTACCTTTTACGCATTTTAGGTTTTTCAGTCTTTTCAAAGGGAGGTCGATGCCATGAAAATGGAAGAGATCATTGAAAGATATGTCTGCTCTCCATCGGCTGTGGCTGTTGCGGGAGCATCCACCAGCAGGGAAAGGGCAGTCTTCGGGGTCATGGAGTACCTGGGAGAGAATGGTTTCAGGCTTTTCCCCGTCAACCCCAACTCCGCGGGGGAGACTATCCAGGGTATGCGCTGCCTTGGCTCCATAAAAGAGATAGGGGATAAGTTCGACATCCTGGCTCTCTTCATATCCCCAAAGAGACAGAGGCCGGTGCTGGACGATCTGGAAAAGCTGGACCACAAGCCAGTGGTATGGATGCAGCCGGGGGCAGAGAACGATACAGCGGAGACCGAGCTGAAGGGAAAGGGTTACGAGGTGGTGAAGGGCGCCTGCCTGATGATGACCCACCAGGTCTATTGCGGCGGATGAAACTGGATCTGCGCTAAATATGCTGGGGGGTATTGACCTCAGGAGAAAAGGGATGTATCCTTTGGTCGCAAGTTAGGCTAACCTAATAAAAAAGATTTGAGGCGATCTCAATGACCGAACGATACGTCTATATGGATCACTCGGCCACGACGGCCGTGGACCGTTCCGTCCTGGAGGCAATGCTCCCCTATTTTTCCGAGGAGTTCGGCAACCCCAACAGTCTTCACATATGGGGGAGAAAGGCCAGAAAAGCCGTCAACGAGGCCAGGGAAAAGGTAGCCGCACTGGTCGGTGCCGATGCCTCCGAGATCATCTTCACCGGTGGGGGGAGCGAGGCCGACAACCTGGCGATAAAAGGAGCGGCCTTCGCCCGCAGGGACAAGGGGCGTCACGTAATAACCACCGCCATTGAACATCATGCGGTGATAGATGCCTTCCACTGGCTTGAGGACCAGGGCTTTGAGGTTACCGTCCTGCCGGTGGACGAGAGGGCCATGGTCGGGATCTCCGATCTCGAGAGCGCTATAAGGCCCGACACGATACTTGTGTCAATGATGTACGCCAACAATGAGGTCGGCACCTTCCAGCCCGTGGCGGAAGCCGCAAGGATCTGCAATGACCGGGGAATAATCTTCCATGTTGACGGGGTCCAGGCTGCGGGCCATATCCCCTTCAATGTCAGAGATATGGGCATTGACATGCTGACCATGTCGGCCCACAAGATGTACGGCCCCAAGGGCGTGGGTGGTCTTTACATTCGCAAGGGCGTAAAGATCCAGCCCATTGTCCACGGCGGAGGCCAGGAGAGGGGGCTGAGGTCCGGCACCGAGAATACAGCCGGTATCGTGGGTTTCGGGGCTGCTGCGGATCTGGCATCGATGCGATTTACCGACGGTTCCATCGAGGAGGAGGTGCGCCTGAGGGACCTGCTTATTGACAGCGTCACTTCCTCCATAGAGGATGCATACCTGACCGGTCACCGCACGGAGAGACTTCCCTTCCATGCCAGTTTCTGCATTGGTTCCCTGGAGGGAGAATCAATGCTCCTTCGCCTTGACGCGGCGGGGATAGGTGCCTCCAGCGGGTCGGCCTGCACCTCCGGCAGCCTTGAGCCGAGCTACGTCCTTCTGGCTATGGGCATAACCCATGAACTGGCCCACGGTTCACTCCGTTTCTCCCTCGGCAAGGATACTACCCGGGAAGATATCGTCTATGTGGCGGAGAACCTGAAGAAGATCGTCGCCGATCTCAGGGCCCTCTCCCCGCTCTGGAAAAACAGGGGGTAAATGTCATGTACACTGAAAAAGTAATGGAACTATTCATGAACCCGAAGAACGCGGGGCGTATGGAAGATCCCGACGGGGTTGGCGAAGTCGGGAATCCCCGGTGCGGGGATATCATGAAGATCTACATCAAGGTGAAGGACGAGAGGATCGTGGACATCTCCTTCGAGACCTTCGGTTGCGCTTCGGCCATCGCATCGAGCTCGATGGTAACGGAGATGGTCAAGGGGCTCACCCTGGACGAGGCACTCGCCATATCAAACAAGGACGTTGTTAACGCTCTGGGAGGCCTGCCGCCGCAGAAGATCCACTGTTCGCTTCTGGCCGAGGAGGGCATCCAGGCCGCCATAGAGGACTACCGGGCCAAACGGAAGGCCGGAGTGGAGGCCAAGGCGTGAAGGGAAAGGTAGTTGCCGTCTGTGTATCCGAGAGCAAGGGCACACCCAAGACCGACGTGGGCGAGGGTTACCTTCTGACCGATGTCGGAATTGAAGGGGACGCCCATGCCGGTTTTGCACACCGGCAGATCAGCATGCTGGCAGTGGAGGACATAGAGATAATGAAGGAGAGGCTGCCGGACCTGGCCCCGGGAAGTTTCGCCGAGAACATAACCGTAGAGGGTTTCGACCTTTCGTCCCTTTCGATCGGCGACCGGGTCAGGGTGGGCGAGGCGCTGCTCGAGCTCAGCCAGATAGGCAAGGAGTGCCATACCCGTTGTGCCGTGTACCACAGTGCAGGCGATTGCATAATGCCCAGGAAGGGTCTCTTCTTCAGGGTCATTGAAGGAGGAAGGGTCGCCACGGGCGATAAAGTTGAAAGATCCTGAGAACCGCCGGTAAATGTGGATGATACTCAGGAATTCCAGGGGCCCTTCAGCGGGCCCTTTTGTTTTTTCCGGCCGATGTCATATACTTTTCCCGGAAAGACGAGATCGGCAGGGAGGTCTTGCCCGTGGGACCGGCCATCACTACGATCATAAGGGTCAGGTACGGCGAGACGGACCAGATGGGGGTCGCCTACTACGGCAACTACCTTTCATGGTTCGAGATAGGGAGGACCGAGTTCTGCAGATCCCTTTCATCCCCCTATCGCGAGTGGGAGAAGCAGGGGGTCTTCCTGCCCGCTGTGGAGGCCTACGTCCGCTACAAGAACCCACTGAGATATGACGAAAGGGTCCTTATCAAGACGAGCATCCGGGAGGTGACTTCTCACAGCATCACCTTCGATTACAGGGTGATGCCAGAGGAGCGTAGCCGCCTTGCGGCGGAGGGGTGGACCAGGCACGCATTCTGCGGGCCCGATGGCCGACTCCTTAGAGAGCCTGAACCGTTCCACAGCTGGTTGAAGGAAATATCCAGATCCTCATTGGAAGAGGTGGTAGAGCGTGAGCAATAAAGCGATCCTCCTGGGTAACGAGGCTATCGCCCGGGGTATTGTCGAGGCCGGTTGCGAGGTGGCGGCCGCCTATCCGGGCACACCGTCGTCGGAGATCCTGCCCTCAATAGCAAAGTGGGCCGACGATCTCGGGACGAGAACCA
>JAAYDT010000087.1 GCA_012729145.1 Synergistaceae bacterium
GGTGTAAAAGATCTTGCTGTTGTCCGGCTCCTGGATTCCCATCATGGCGAACACCCCCTGGCTATACCTATTTTAAGGGTATTCAGCCACTTGCGCCTTGATATAAACTATTTGGGCAACAGCCCGTACACTTTTGACTTTTTTATTCTTTTCATAAAGGGAAAATCCTCTCTCCCTTCAGGTACCCTGGCTTGAATGAGAAAGCATGACCGGTATATCCACGAAGTTGAAAAAACCCCCAAAGATTCCCTCCAAAATCTATAATTTCAGGAAGATACCTCCTGGTCTTCCCCACGGGGATCAATTCAGATCATGAAGGAGGGTGGTTTAGTTGCTGAACCATCAATTGCTCGATTCGATAATAGAAGGCGGGTTCTCATTCGAACTGTTGAAGAACGAACGCAGGATAGGTTCTTCCGAAGAGGGGGCAGCCTATTGGAAGATCCATATAGGCCAGACCGCCCCTGCCCTGATCCTGAGGGCTGACAACAGATTCCTTCTCCTGGTGATCTCAGGAGCCGTCGCCAGGGTCGACCTTAAAACCCTCGCGTCATCCCTGGGGGTTGCGTCCCTCAGGATGGCCACTCCTCAGGAGATCAAGGGACATTTCGGCCTCACGCCGGGAGATGTCCCCCTGATCGGTCTGGTCCTTCCCTCTCTGATCGACCGACGCCTGCTGGACTACGACTTCATCTACGGAGGGTCCGGCGACCCCGGATACACCCTGAAGATCTCACCCCAGGCCCTGCCTTTCCTGAACAAGGATCACAGTTTGATAGATGTTCCCACCCTTTCGGAAAGGGCTTGATGAAAGTAAACATTGCGGAAGGATAAAGCCCTTTCACCGTTTCAATTTTATGCCTTATACTGTATTGGGGTAACTCTTTAAAGGAGGTGCGAGGAAAATGAAACAGAGAATCGCGGTCTTCGCGATCGCGGCGTTCCTTGTTCTAAGCCTCTTATTTGCCGCTTCCGCTGGAGCAGTGACTGAAAAGGAGGGGCTGATCCCCGTCAAGGGAGGACAGGTCTGGTACCGTGCTGTGGGCCTCGAAAAGGATGCCGTCCCGCTTCTGGTCCTGCACGGCGGACCGGGAATGACCCACTTCTACCTCGAATCCCTCGAAGCCCTGGCCTCGGAAAGGCCCGTGATATTCTACGACCAGCTTGGATGCGGCAACTCCATCACTACCGAGGAGGAAACCCTCTCACTGTGGACGGTGGAACGATTCGTCGAAGAGGTCCAGGAAGTCAGGGACGCCCTTGGCCTTGAAGAGGTGCACATCCTGGGCCAGTCCTGGGGTTCGATGCTCGCCGTGGAATACTACACATGGAAGCCCGAGCCCAGGGGCATCAGGAGCCTCATCCTTGCAGGGCCTTTCATGAGCACCCAGAAATGGATCGCTGATGCAAAGAAAATGCTCAAGACCCTCCCCGAGGATATCCAGAGGATCGTGGAGGAATCCGAAGCAAAGGGGGACTTCGACAACCCCGACTACCTTGCGGCGATGGACCTGTTCTATGTCAACTTCCTGTGCAGGCTTGACCCCTGGCCGGACAGCATCCTGAAGGCCTTCGAC
>JAAYDT010000088.1 GCA_012729145.1 Synergistaceae bacterium
AAGGTCTCGGGTTCAAATCCCGACGGGCACGCCATATTCTTTCCGGGTCCAGTTCTCCTGTTAATTCGTTGTTTTTACCATCGATCATCAGATCTTCTGCGGGCTCTGATACTGCTGCCGGTCCTTCCAGAGGGAAGAGCCGGTTTTCTGTTATATCAAGGGCCCTGATCTTCCCTTTCGAGGATGTGGTTCAGTGAAGATTGCCGTTCTGATAAAACAGGTCCCCGATTCCGATGACGTCCGTATGGACGAGGCAACAGGGACGATGGTCCGGGAGGGCGTAGGGACTATGATCAACCCCCTGGACCTTCATGCACTCCAGGAAGCACTCAAGATCAGGTCTTCATGGGGTGGGAAGGTCACCGCCATATCGATGGGGCCGCCCCAGGCGGAGTCGGCCCTCAGAGAGGCTTTGGCCCTCGGGGCCGACGGGGCGGTCTTCCTCAGCGATCCCCTCTTTGCGGCATCAGATACATGGTCTACGGCCAGAACCCTTGCTGCGGCCATAGAAAAAACCGGACCCTATGACCTCATTCTTGCCGGTGAAAAGGCGACCGATGGGGAAACGGGTCAGGTCGGACCGGAAGTGGCCGTGATGCTGGACGTGCCTTTCAGCACCTATGTCAGCGGGATCGAATTTGAGAGTGGCAACTCCCTGGTGGTCTCACGAACAGTCGAGGACGGAATAGAGAGGCAGAGGCTCTCCATTCCCTGTCTGCTTACGGTCCTGAGGGACATAAACGAACCGTCGATGCCCACCCTTTCCGGAAAGAGAGCCGCACGAAGGGCCGATCTTCCGGTCTGGGACCTGGATCGTCTCGGTCTTTCCCCGGAAGAGATAGGCCTCAAGGGGTCCCCCACCAGGGTGGTAAGGATCTTTCACCCCCAGATCACAAGATCACCCAGGCTTTTCAATGGCGATGACATTGAGAGAGGCATAGCCGAACTCTTGATAAAGCTCGAGGACCTGGGGATCACTGGAAGGGAGGGAGTTTCATGAGAAGAGACTCTCACCCTGGTGGCATTCTTGTCCTCGGGGAGGTAAGGTCGGGGCGGCTTCATCAGGCCACACTGGAGCTTACAGCCAAGGCTCGAATTCTGGCCGACGACCTGGGCACAGAGGTGTCAACCCTGTTGTTGTTCTCCGGGGTGGATGTGAACCCCGAAACGCTGATCGGCTACGGGGCTGACAGTGTGATCTGCGTAAGGGACAGGCGCCTAAGTCTCTTCGACCAGGAGGTCCAGTCCCGGATCCTCTACAGGGTCATTAAGGATATTGGACCAGACATAGTCCTTGCTCCGGCCACTACATCGGGGAGGAGTATCATGCCAGCCGTTGCTGCCATGTTGAGGACCGGTCTCACCGCCGACTGCACTGGACTCGATATAGATCCGGAGACGAAGCAGCTCCTTCAGACCCGCCCGGCCATCGGTGGGAATATCATGGCCACCATAAGGACCCCTGAACACCGCCCGCAGATGGCGACGGTCAGACCGAGGACCTTCGCGATCCCGGCATCGGACCCCGACAGGGAAGGTTACGTCAGCGAGTTGACCCTCCCCGATCACTGTTTCGAGAGCCGGGTGGTCCCCCTCGGCCTCGAACGCTCCGGGGGTGACGATGTCAACATCCAGGACCGCGACGTGATCGTATCGGGGGGTAAGGGAGTGAAAAAAAAGGAGAATTTCGCTCTCCTCCGGGAACTGGCGGAACTCCTCGACGGAGGGGTGGGGGCCAGCCGGGCGGCAGTGGACAACAAGTGGGTCCCCTACTCTCACCAGGTTGGTCTCAGCGGCAAGGTAGTAGCCCCGAAAGTATATTTTGCCGTAGGAATATCGGGTACAGTGCAGCACCTTGCGGGTATGCAGACGGCGGGGCTTATAGTAGCTATCAACAAGGATCCTGAGGCTCCGATATTCCGCGTCGCGGATTTCGGACTCTGCGGGGATCTTTTCGATATAGTCCCCCGGCTGATAGATGCTCTCAGGGGCAGAAAGGGGG
>JAAYDT010000089.1 GCA_012729145.1 Synergistaceae bacterium
ATACACATACACATGAAAGAGATTGGGGGCCTTCGGCCCCCTTTTTTTGTTGACAAAATAACCGCAGGGTGTAATTATATCAATGTAATCTGTAAAGGTTTCAGAAATAAGCCAGGCCGTTCAAAAACTTGTCTGAGGAAAGTGGTAAAATAAGAATACGGAAAAGGAACAATAAATATGGAGGTGTAAGTGGAATGGCAAAGCAGCTGGATATCTTCAAGTGTGAAGTCTGCGGCAATGTGGTCGAACTGCTTCACGTTGGCGGTGGTGAGCTGGTGTGCTGCGGTCAGCCCATGACCCTTATGGAGGAGAAGACCGCGGATTCGGCGACCGAAAAACACGTTCCCGTTATCGAAAAGAAGGACGGAGGGATCCTTGTAAAGGTGGGTAGCATACCGCACCCGATGGAGGACAAGCACTTCATCGAGTGGATCCAGTTGATCGTTGACGGGAAGAACTGCAAGAAATTCCTGAAGCCTGGAGAGGCTCCGGAAGCTTTCTTCTCCGAGAATGGTGACAATGTATCGGCCAGGGAATACTGCAACATCCACGGACTCTGGAGGAGCTGAATAAGATGATCACCAAGAAGATGCAGACAGCGCTGAACAAGCAGATCAACGAGGAGCTTTTCTCCTCCTACCTCTATCTTTCCATGGCTGCCGACTTCGAGGCCAGAAACCTCACCGGTGCTGCGAAGTGGATGAAGATGCAGGCAGACGAAGAGCTTGAGCACGCAATGAAATTCTTCCACTTTGTTCTGGAAAGAGGAGGAGAAGTGGACCTGCTGGCGATAGCCAAACCGCAGAAGAGCTGGAAGTCACCTCTTACAGCCTTCCAGGATGCAGAAAAGCATGAGCAGCACATAACGAAGTGTATCAACGACCTTTACGAAATGGCCACCAAGGAGAAGGATTACGCTACCCAGAGCATGCTCAAGTGGTTCGTGGATGAGCAGGTTGAGGAAGAGGCTTCGGTCGGCGAGATCGTCGCCAGGCTTGAGATGATAGCTGATTCCAAGAATGGCCTCTTCATGATGGACAGGGAGCTGGGCAAGAGGGAAGAGGACTGATCCTCCCCCTCACGTGAAGAGAACGGAACATCAAGGGGGAGCGGGACCTTGGTCCCCGTTCCCCCTTGATGATGTGGATAGTGTTCCCATGAGATCTTTGGTACCATCTGTCCAGACAAGAGTGGAGGAGGACGGTCTTCATGGAAGTTGCGATCGACAAGAAGGCACTCTATGCCCTTTCCTACGGACTCTACGTCGTCAGTTCGAGAAAAGGGAACAAGTTGAACGGCCAGGTCGCCAATGCCGTTATGCAGGTCACGGCGGACCCCGTTTCCGTTGTTGCCTGCCTGCATCGCGATAACATGACCACCGAATGCATCAGTGACTCCGGGATCTTCAGTGTCTCCATCCTTGAAGAGGATACTCCAATGACCTTTATCGGTAATTTCGGTTTCAAGTGCGGACGAGATTATGACAAGTTCGGGAAGTGTTCGTACGAATTGGGGGAAACAGGGGCACCTCTTGTCATCGACCATTCCATAGCCGTCATTGAGGCGAGGGTAGTCAAGAATGTAGATATTTTCACCCACGTCATGTTCTTTGGTGAAGTGGTCGCCTCCCGCCACATCCGGGAAGGGAGACCTCTAACGTATGCTCACTATCACGAGGTCAAGAAGGGCAAGTCGCCAAAGAACGCCCCTACCTTCACCCTGAACGAGGTACGTTGAAAAAGGGAGGTGCAACCATGAACACGCTGGAGATAATGAAAGACGTTCACTGGGTGGGCGCAATAGACTGGGACCTCAGGGACTTTCACGGTTATTCCACCGAGAAAGGGAGCACCTACAACGCCTTCCTCGTTGTTGACGAGAAGACAACCCTGATGGATACGGTAAAGAAGAAGCTTGCCGACGAGCTTTTTTCGAGGATAAGGGAGGTTAACCCTTCGGGGAGGATCGATTACCTCGTCCTTAACCATGCCGAGATGGATCACACCGGGAGTCTGACCGAGGTGTTCAGGGCCTTCCGGCCGGAGAAGATTGTCTGTTCAGCACCGTGCAGGGATGCAATTATTGAACACTTCGGGAAAAATGACTGGCCCTTTCACGTCGTCCGGACCGGTGACACCCTTTCACTCGGCAAACGGACGATCAGATTCATCGAGACGAAAATGCTGCACTGGCCGGACAGCATGTTCTCCTACCTTGAAGAGGACAGGCTTCTGATCTCCAGCGATGCTTTCGGACAGCACTTCGCAACGGGAGAGCGTTTTGACGACGAAGTTGATCCCCTGGAGCTGGTGAAGCAGGCCGCGAAGTACTATGCGAACATACTTCTCCCCTATTCAGGACTCGCGGCAAAGCTCCTGGAGAGTATCAAGGCAATGGGTCTGAAGATCGACATGATAGCTCCGGATCACGGGCTGATCTGGCGAAAAGGAGTAGCCGACATTCTGAAAGCTTACGGTGACTGGTCCTCCCAGAAAGCACTGCCGAAGGCTGTTGTAGCTTACAGCACCATGTGGGACAGCACCACAAAGATGGCTGGTGCTGTAGCTGATGGACTGATCTCCCAGGGGATAGAGGTGAAGGCGGCCGATCTCAGGGGTTGGCACAGGAGCGATGTCATGGCCGAACTGCTCGATTCGGGAGCCTTTATAGTAGGCTCACCGACACTGAACAACGGATATCTGCCGGTCGTGGCGGACCTCCTTTGTTACGCCAGGGGCTTGAGGCCACTGGGCAAGGTAGGGGCTGCCTTCGGTTCCTACGGCTGGGGTGGAGAGGCAGTGAAGCTTCTGAACGAGGAGCTTGAAAAGATGAAGGTTGAGCTCGTCCATCAGGGTGTCAGGGTCAGA
Source organism: Synergistaceae bacterium (assembly GCA_012729145.1). Taxonomy (GTDB): domain Bacteria; phylum Synergistota; class Synergistia; order Synergistales; family Thermovirgaceae; genus 58-81. Next base: position 2,868 of record JAAYDT010000089.1, read on the forward strand.
TACGTTCCGACGCCGGAAGACCTGGAAAACTGCCGACTTATGGGAGTCGAGGTGGGAAGGACCCTTCGTGAAAGGCTCGGCTCCTGATCTTTCCTGCCGGAGGGTCGCCTTTCTGGCTGACCGGTTCGAGGAGATGTACCGGTGCTATAACAGGCCCGAGTACATCGAACCTGATCCCGTCTCAACGGTAAGGGTTTTCCCTGACCTTATCGACCGGGAGGTTGCAGGTTTTATCGCTTCGTGTCTGGCTTACGGCAGGGCATCCCAGATAGTCCGGAGCATCAGGAGGGTCCTCGGGGCAATGGGCGAGAACCCAGGCCGGTTCCTTTTGGAAGCAGATGACCAAAGGGTATGGGAGCTCTGCAAGGGCTTCAGGCACCGTTTCACCGATTCCAGAGACCTCTTCGAGCTCCTTGTTTCAATGAGGAATTCCCTGAAGCGGTGGGGGTCCCTGGAGGACCTTTTCGCTTCGGGTGTGGATGGTTCCCCCGAGAAAGCCCTCAGGGGGCTCTCTCGCCTCTCCCGGGCGCTTCGGTCCGCTTCAGGTGAAAGGAAGAACACCCTTCTCCCTGACCCTTCCCTCGGGAGCGCCTGTAAAAGATATCATCTTTTTCTCAAGTGGATGGTGAGAGAGGACGCGGTAGACCCAGGCGGTTGGAGCTGCATATCACCTGCAGATCTAATGGTACCCCTGGACACTCACATGCACAGGATCTGCACCGTTCTGGGTCTCGTGAAGAGGAAGAATGCCGATGTCGGTGCTGTGGTAGAGGCGACCTGGTCGTTCAGGAAGATATGTCCCACGGACCCGGCAAGATACGACTTTTCGTTAACCCGTTTCGGGATAAGAAGCGACCTGGAGATGAAGGATCTCATAGGCCGCTGCGAAGACCCTTGTTAGGTTATAATCCTCGTTAAAAGAAGGACGGAGGGACTCTTCAAGCATGGGTATTCTACCCTATTGGGACCAGAATATGGATCTTGAGATAACACCGTGGACACCCTACGCAAAGGATTACTACCCCGTTACGGTCAACCTGCTTCACAGCGATCAGCTTGGGGAGATCGCATCCCTCGCCCTTGGGATGGACAGTGAGCTGCTCTTCGTGGAGAGTGCGGAGACGGGTCGGGTGGGTTCGCTTTTCAGGGAAAATCTCCTGATACCCGGGCACGGTCATCACTACGAAGGAGGATTCTCCTTGATCTTCGGCTATTCTGCCATGATGGAGGCCCTCCTGGGCATGTTCACACAGGCCTTCCCGGGGGTCAGGGCCGGTCTGGCCGTATGCGGTGTATGGGACAGGTTCATGCTTGTCGACGAGTGCAAGGTAATTGTTCTCGTGGGAGAAAGCCTCCTGCTTAACGAAAGCAAGTGTATGAGAGCCCTCCAGGAGGTAATGTCCGCCGCAACCTCCGATAACGGGTCCTGCTCCTTCTTTGCGGAAAAGTTCGGTTACCGGCGCTTCTCGATCCCCTTCGAGACCGATGACGTAACGAGCCTGGCAATTTCTAGGATGCTTTTCGACTTCGAAATGGATGCCACCCGTGCCTTGTTGGGTCCCCCTCCCGAAGCTCTGCTCCCGGAGATATTCAGGGAGCACAAGCTTTGATCGAGCCAGCTGTTTCAGTATTTCTTGGCTTCAGCCTTGCCATGGACGCTCTTGCGGTCTCTGTCGCCATGGTGGTCTGCTCTTCCCTGCACTTCTCAGCCGGACCGGTGATTAGAGTCTCCGGTGTCTTCGGGCTCTTCCAGGCCCTGATGCCCCTTGCCGGATGGGCCTTTGCTGGAAGAGCCCTTTCCATAGTTGGAGGCGTGGACCACTGGATAGCCTTCGGACTTCTTTCCTTTGTGGGGGGCAGGATGATTCTTGAAGCGACCAGGAAGAGGGAGGAGTGCCTTTTCCCCAAAGATCCCTCCCGGGGTCTTCCGCTTCTTCTCCTGGCGATAGGGACAAGCCTTGATGCGCTTGCGGCCGGGGTAAGCTTCATGCCTCTCGGCCTGGATCCTGCTTTCACTTCCTTGGTGATAGGCCTTGTGACATTCTGTACTGTGGCTGCAGGCATGAACCTTGCGAACCGGATCGGGAGAAGGGGCGGAGAGAAGGCTGCGATGGTAGGAGGGGTGATCCTTATCGGCATTGGTCTGAAGGTCCTGTTATCGCACCTTGCAGGATAATATCCGGGTGAAAAGGGATATCATAAGAGAATAAGACAGCCTTTCAGAATGTTGTCCAAGAGGTCTTTTGATACTACTCTATATGGGCCGATCAAATCAATTTTGGGAAGGAGCTGTTCCAATGACCAAGAAGAAAGGAAGACTTGAGTTCATCCAGATGAAGCAGGCGGGCGAACGGGCCGCCTGGATCACTGCCTATGACTTCCCGACGGCTTCCTTTGCAGAAGGAGCGGGGATGGACATGATCCTCGTCGGGGATTCGCTGGGTATGGTGGTCCTGGGGTACGAAGGTACCGTTCCGGTCACGATGGATGACTGTATCCGCCACTCCCAGGCTGTCCGCAGAGGTGCTCCCAACACCTTCTGTATTGGTGACATGCCCTTTTTGAGCTACCAGGTAAGCGATGAGGACGCTGTCCGCAATGCCGGCCGTTTCCTGAAGGAAGCTGACATGGATGCCGTCAAGCTGGAGGGTGGACGGCGTGTTGCTGGCCGCATAAGAGCCATCACCGACGCAGGGATCCAGGTCATGGGACACATCGGTCTCACCCCCCAGAGCTCCGGCCAGCTGGGCGGTTTCAAGGCCCAGGGGCGCGATCCGGACAGTGCCAGGGAGCTGATCAAGGATGCTTTGGCCGTACAGGAGGCGGGAGCCTATGCCCTGCTTCTGGAGGCTGTCCCGCCGGAGCTGACGGAGTACATCTGGAAAAAGCTGGAGATTCCCGTCTATTCGATCGGTGCCGGTGCGCCCTGCGACGGTCAGCTGATCATATGCGGAGACATGCTGGGGCTATTCCAGGCCTTCACCCCCAAGTTTGTAAAGAAATACGCCAATGTCGCCGAGGTTGAGATAGCAGCCTTCAAGGAGTACGTATCTGACGTAAAACAGGGTGTTTTCCCAGCCGACGAGCATGTATACCATATCCTGAAGGGCAAGGAAGAGGATTTCGCCAAGATGCTCAAGGAGTTCGAATAGTACTTGAAGTAGCCCGAAAGGATCTGAGAGGGACCGGAACGGGGGGCTTGCCCCCCGTTCCTTTTTTCATGGAGTTGACTCCTTTGGCCCAAGGTAATATTTTGTAATTACAGGATAATGTTCCATCAGGATGAAAATTCTCCCGGGTGGCTCAACAGTGTTCCACCCGGAAGAAAGGGGGAGGGTCATGACAGGATCCGGGAGAGAGGGAGTGGTACTGTCCCTTGTCAACAACAAGGGGGGTGTAGGAAAGACCACTACGGCAGTCAACCTTTCGGCCAGCCTTGCCAGTGATGGGGGCCGGGTCCTTCTTGTCGATCTGGACGGTCAGGGGTCTGCTTCGCGTTCCCTTGGCCTGGATAGGGAGGATCTTTACCCCGGCGTAGCTGAGGCAATGCTGGAAGGTCTTTCTCTCAGGGAAGCCGTAAAGGGTTCCTACATTCCAGGGCTCGATGTCCTTGCTGGATCCATGAACCTTGTCTCGACCGACGTCTTTCTTGCCGACGTGGAAGGCAGGGAATTCGTCCTCAGATCAGCCCTGGAGCCGGCTCTCGAAGATTACGATTTTATCGTCATGGACTGTCCCACTTCGCTGGGTCTTCTTACGGTCAATGCCCTGACCTCTTCGCATTACATTATTCTTCCGGTAACACCAGATTATCTGGGTTTTGAAGGACTTCTAAACCTCATGGAGGCCGTCGACATGACCAGGGAAGGTGTCGGGAAGGCTGCTGGCCTGTTGGGTATCGTACTAACCCTTGCAGATTACCGTGTCAGGGTTACAAAAGATATCGGCGAGATGATCCGAAGCAGGTTCGGAAGGCTTGTATTCAACACCGAGATAAGGGTCAACGTAAAGCTGAAAGAGGCTCCTTCCCACGGCAGATCAATCTTCGATTACGACGGAGGTTCCAGGGGAGCTGACGACTACAGGCGACTCTCAGCGGAAGTGCAAAACCGGATTAGACAGGACAGGATCTGATCCTAGTGTGGGGGAGGCGGGGTCCTGAACAAGGCTTTCTCGGCCTCCACCAGAAGGAAGACAGCAATACCCAGAGAGAATATCAGGAGCCAGTCCCCAAGCGAGATCGCTTCTGTCCCGAAAAGCCCCTGCATCGACGGAAGATAGGTGAAGGGGATCTGCAGGAGTATAACTGCCACCGCGGCGGTCCAGACCTTTGGGGTCGCCATTAATCCCTTGACCGAAAGGGCCCGGCCGTTGGTCCTGCTGTTGAATAGATAGAAGACCTCCCCGATTATCAGCGTGTTGACAGCTATTGTTCGAGAGAGCTCCGTTGATGCCCCGGCAGAGATGTATGAGGAGAACAACCCCAGCGAGCTGGCCATGAGCAGGAACGAAACGAAGGAAATTCTCACCAGCATGAGCCTGTCGACAAGGGGTTCCTTCGGCGATCTCGGTGGTCTTTCCATAACGTTCGATTCCATGGGTTCGAAGGCAGGAGAGAGGGCCAGGGTAACAGCGGTGACCATGTTGACCCACAGTACCTGGGCTGGAGTTATCGGTATGGTCACCCCCAGTGCGATAGCCAGGGTCACAAGGAGGGCTTCCCCGCCGTTGGTGGGGAGCATGAAGATAAGGGTCTTCTTCAGGTTATCGTAGACAGTGCGACCCTCTTCAACGGCATGTACTATCGAGGCAAAATTGTCGTCGGTAAGAACCATTTCAGAGGCTTCTTTGGCTGCCTCGGTGCCCTTGATGCCCATGGCAATGCCTATGTCAGCCTTCTTGAGGGCTGGCGCGTCGTTGACCCCGTCGCCGGTCATGGCGGTAATATGGCCCCGTTCCTGAAGGGAGGACACGATCCGGAGTTTATGCTCCGGCGAGACCCGGGCAAATATGTCGGTGTCTTGCAGAAGGTTCCCCAGCTCTTCGTCGGAGGCGTCCTCGATCTCCGGGCCTGTCATTACCCGGTCGCTGTTCCCGATACCCATCTGTTTTGCTATAACTGTGGCAGTAAGAAGGTGGTCCCCTGTGATCATCTTTACCCTGATCCCTGCCCTGTGGCACTCTTCGACCGCATCAATGGCTTCCGGTCTGGGGGGGTCCATTATCGCGGCCACTCCCAGGAGGGTGAAGTCTTCCTTCACATCATCCATGTCCAGGTCGTCACCCAGATCATCAGGAGCGTCCTTGTCTGCGATAGCGAGGAGACGGAATCCCTCTCCGGCAAGATCCTCCTGAACCGAAGCCCAGCGTTCAGCGTCGAGTTCACGGGTTTTGCCTTCCTGGTCCATCTCAGCTGAACATCTTGCAATGACTGATTCGGGCGCTCCCTCAAGGAAGATCCTTTTCTCTTCTCCTGAATGGTTGAGGGTGGCCATGAATTTGTGCTCCGATTCGAAGGGGATCGTGTCTAGTCGCTGCCACTGGCGGGAAGCCTCTTCAGGGTCCAGGCCAGCTTTCAGCGCAAGAGTGAGAAGGGACCCCTCAGTCGGGTTTCCCTCGGAAACCCAGGAGCCATCCTTCTTCAAAATCCTGGATCCGTTACAAAGTGATGCGGCAAGGACAAGTCTTGAGAGGGCAGTATCTCTCCCGCCGTCCATCTCTTCACCTGCCCTCCTGATCTTTCCTTCCGGTCCGTAGCCTGCCCCGTCGATCTCGATGAGCCCGTTACCAATGACTACTTTCGAGACGGTCATCTCGCTCTTTGTCAGGGTGCCGGTCTTGTCTGTGCATATAACAGTTACCGATCCCAGGGTCTCCACCCCCGGGAGTCGGCGGATAATTGCATTTCTTCCTGCCATTCTCCTCACTCCTATGGCGAGGATTATACTGATCACCGCTGGCAGACCTTCAGGAATGGCGGCCACCGCAATGGCCACGACGAAGAGGAAGATCTCGTTGAAGGGCATTCCCATGACCAGGGATCCGTACAGAAAGACTGCTCCTGCCATGGCCAGGATGAAAATGCTCAGCTTGATCCCGAAGCTGTTTACCTTGCGGAGGAGGGGAGTTGCAAGAGGCTCCACTTCCGCAAGCATTCTGTTGATCTTTCCGATCTCGGTGTTCTCTCCAGTAGATATTACGATGGCTCTGGCCGTACCGGAGACAACGATCGTCCCGGAATAGGCCATGCAGGTCCTGTCCCCCAGGGCTGCCTCGGCTTTAACGGTCTCGGTGGTCTTGGAGACAGTATCCGATTCTCCTGTGAGAGAAGCTTCGTTGACCTGGAGCTCGTGGATCCTGATCAGCCTCAGGTCTGCCGGTATTTTGTCCCCTGATGACAAAAGGACGATATCTCCCGGGACAAGCTCCTCGGCGGGGATCTGTCTTTTCTTGCCGTCACGGGAAACGCTGCTTGACACGGAAAGCATTCTCCGTACGGCTTCGATCGCTTTTTCGGCTCTTCCTTCCTGGACGAAGCCTACAAAAGAATTGAGAATGACCACGGCGAGTATTATCCAGGTGTCGATCCAGTGACCAAGGAGAGCGGTAGCGATGGCGGAGATGAGCAGAACGTATATAAGGACATCGTGGAAATGCTTGAAGAAACGCAAGAGGACGTTCTGCTTTTTGGGCTCAGGAATCCGGTTAGGTCCGAATTCGTCCAGGCGCTTGCGTGCTTCCTCTTCGGATAGACCTTCCGGACCCGAAGATAATGCCTCCAGCACTTCTTCGGGTGACATGGAGTGGAATTGTTCCTTTATTTCTTCCATAGGGACAACGGCATGGTCCCTGGCCGATAAAGTCAAGCCTGGGGAGGAAGGATGTGGCTGAAGACCGGGAAAGGAGTTCAGCCCGACAGGACCTGAAGTATCTGCCTGATCTGAAGATAGGCGATCAGGTATTCGCAGGCGACCCTCCAGATGATCTCCAGGGCAACAAGGGATAGAAAAAAGATGAGCCAGAGAGCAGCTCTCTCCCCTGTCTTTTCAGCCAGAAGGGACAAGAGGCCCTCAATCCGGGGGCAGCGCGCACGGCCCCTTTGAAGTACCAGCCAGAGGAAAAGAGGCACCAGGAAGGCTCCCGCAAAGTAGAGGACCTTTATCACTGTCGTGCCGATGAAAAGGTCAAAATTGAGAAAACCGGTAAGATAGTTCAAGCAGGTCATTCTCCTTGTCAAGAGGTGGTGATCCCTGTCCATTCTATCCCAATCCCGGTCTTAACTGTGGGAAGGGGAGGACCCCCGGGAACCCTGAAAGGCACAATGAGGAGCGCTGCCCTGACCGGGTTCCCGAAAGTGGTGATATAGTTTTAAAAAAGATATGCTTCTGACAGAGCAGGGAGGTCCTGATATGTTCGAAATAAGGTGGCATGGACGTGGAGGCCAGGGGTGTTTCACTGTGGCGAGACTCCTGGGGATGGCGGCTTCTGTCCATGAAGGAAAGTACTCTCTGGCATTCCCTTCTTTCGGACCCGAGAGAAGAGGAGCCCCGGTCCTTGGTTTCACCAGGATCAGCGTAACACCCATAACTGACCGTAGCATGGTCGATCAATGCGACTATGTCGTGATCCTTGACGAAACTCTGGTGGGGCCATCTTCCCTGGCCGGCATCAGGGACGGAGGGGTTCTTGTCATCAATACCAAGGTTCCCGAAAGTTATGTCCCAATGACAAACAGGCTTATAGTGGGTATTGATGCCACGAGCATCGCCATGGATGTCCTGGGGAGGCCGATAACCAACACGGCCATGCTGGGTGCCCTTGTCGCAGTCTCCGGGGTGGTGTCGCTGTCATCGGTCCAGAAGGCCCTGAGGCAGAGCATGGACCCGTCGATGGCGGAAAAGAACTGCACACTGGTGGCGAAGGCCTACGAACTCAAGAAGGAGGATCGCTTCCATGGAAAGACCACTGGTAGTTAAGTTCAAAAGACCTGACAGTATCAGGGACTACCCCTGCGGAGCCTTCAGGGTGGGTACCCTTGTTCAGGAGAATTCCGGCTGGAGGGTGTTCAGACCGGTAATTGACACGGGAAAGTGCATAAAATGCCTCCGTTGCTTTCTGGTCTGCCCCGATGGTGTCATTGACAAGTCTGGAGAGGACCTGGAGATCGACTATCGCTTCTGCAAGGGCTGCGGTGTGTGTGCCTATGAATGCAAGGTGGGGGCGATAGTTATGATGCGGGAAGGCGATGATGGGAATGCCCGGTAGAAAAGTGTTCATATCCGGCGACGAAGCTGTTGCTGAAGCTGTCCGCCTTGCCAGACCGAATGTTATCTCGGCCTATCCAATTACACCCCAGACAGTGACGGTGGAGAGGATCTCGGAATTTGTAGAGGATGGCTCCCTCAAGGCCGAGTACCTTCACGTCGAATCGGAGCACAGCGCCATGTCGGCAGCTCTTGGAGCTGCCGCGGTCGGCGCAAGGACCTTCACCGCCACGTCATCCCAGGGACTTCTCTACATGGCGGAGACCCTTCCCTATGTAAGCGGCGCCCGATTCCCCATAGTCATGATGAACGCGAACAGGACCCTGGCGACCCCATGGGCTCTTCTCTCGGATCACAGGGATTCCCTCTCGCAGCTGGACAGCGGCTGGATACAGGTCTACTGCGAGAATGCCCAGGAGGCCATGGATATGATCATTCAGGCCTACCGCATCGCTGAAGATCCAAGGGTCATGACACCTTTCATGGTGAACCTTGACGGCTTTATCCTTACCCATACCTACGAGATGGTCGATCTTCCGGCCCAGGAGAACGTGGACAGATTCCTTCCCCCCTACAGGACTGCCAACAGGATGGACCTGGATGATCCCAAGACGGTATGTTATGCCGCACTGGATGACTACATGGAGTTCCATCTAAAGCAGGAACTGGACATGCGGAAGGTGCCAGGAGTCATCGAGGAAGTGGAGCTGGAGTTCAAAGGAATATTCGGCAGATCCTACGGAGGCCTGGTGGAGAAGTACTGCTGCGAAGATGCCGAAGCGGTCCTGATGACCCTGGGGAGTGTCACTGGTACCGCCAGGGCAGTGGTGGATGCGATGAGGATGGAGGGGAAGATGGTTGGTCTTGCGAAGATCCGTTTCATGCGTCCCTTCCCAGCTGCTGAAATTGCCGGTATCGCAGGCAATACCAAGGCCATGGGGATCCTTGATCGTGACCTTTCAGTTGGATACGAAGGTATAGTTTTTACGAACGCAAGGTCGGCCGTCTGTGAAATCGAAAGTCCCCCGAGGATGATCAACTTCATCGGAGGTTTGGGCGGCAGGAACATCTCCAAGGAAGACATGAGACAGATATTCGATCAACTGATGCAGGCGGCCCGGGGAGAACAGGGAGAGAGGGTCCGTTTCGTGAACGCGAGGTGTGAGTGATATGGACGAGAAAATGGTTACTAACGCCGGGGATCTGACCAACACCGAATTCTTTTACGGTCACAGGGCATGTGCGGGCTGCGGCGGCAGCCTTGCCCTTCGCCTTGCCATGAAGGTCCTGGGGCCAAGGATCTTCGTTGCCATCCCTGCCAACTGCATGTCGGCCACCAGCTTCCTCTATCCCCAGGTCTCTTTCTCTGTCAACGCAATGATCAGTCCATTCCCTGCGACAGGAGCCGTGCTCTCCGGCATAGAGGCCGGAGCGCGGGCCCTTGGGATCAGGGATCACCATGTTGTAGGCTTCGCCGGTGACGGAGGGACGGCCGACATAGGGATCCAGGCTCTTTCCGGTGCTATTGACCGCGGCGACAGGATCATCTACGTCTGTTACGACAATGAAGCCTACATGAACACGGGGATCCAGAAGAGCGGTCTCACTCCCTATGGTTCCAGGACGACTACCACGCCCGCCGGGAAGAACATTCCCGGGGCCGTGGGAAGGAAAAAGGATATGTTCGGGATAGTCGCCGCTCACGGGATCAAGTACGCTGCAACTGCGAGTATCGGTTACCCCGAGGATTACCTCAGGAAGATCAGCAAGGCTGCCATGTGCAAGACCACTTCCTACATCCATGTTCTTGCGCCCTGTTCCACAGGCTGGGGATTTCCCGCTGAAGAGACCGTCGATATTGGCAGGGAGGCTGTCGACTGCGGCCTTTGGTATCTGGCGGAGTATGAGAAGGGCGATTTCATCCTGAACAGGAAACCGAAGGAGTTCTCATCGATATCAGAATACCTGAAAAGACAGGCAAGGTTCAGACACCTCGGAGAAAAAGAGATCGAGGAGATAACCGTGGGCAGGGATGAAAAGTGGAAGAAGATCATGAAGAACTGGAGGGTCTGAAGAACCTGGAAGACCGCAAGTGATCCTTTACCCCTTCAGATGCCTGGTCCTTTCACCTTTTCTGCGGGAACAGGGATCCATTTAGCACAAGAGGGAGCGTCCAGCGCCGATAACCAGCTTCCCATGACCAGACGCTCCCTGCATGGATCCGGCGTGACTGATTAAAATCTGAAACGACCAGACAGTTATGATCACAGTTATCATTCCATAAAAGAAACGCCCGAATAGAAAAGTCGAGAGCATCCCCTTCCCTGACCGGTATTGACATTCAAAGACAAAATGGTGAAAATGAAGAAAAATTTTCACCAGGAGCCTCCTTTGAATAAAAATAAACATCACTCTGTTCTTGAAAGGATCACCCGGTTTTCGAACTCCCTGGGCGGACAGCAGAGGGCTCTCGCCCGTTTCATCCTTCAGAATCCCGAAACAGCGGCTTTCATGAACTCCGTACAACTTTCGGAAGCGGCCAAAGTAAGCAACCCGACTGTGACAAGGCTTGCTATCAAACTGGGATTCAAGGGTTTCCCTGAGTTCCAGGAGGCCCTCCAGGAGACTGTCCGGGCACAGATCCGTTCCATAAGACGATTCATGGAGGATCCCGGGGTAGAAGAGGAACCCCTCTTCCAGAGAGTGCTCTCTCTTGAGTTCCATGTCCTTGGTGAGATGAAAAGACGCCTGAAGGAGGAGACCCTCCAGAGGGCGGTAGACCTGATATCAGAGAAACGCAGGATCTTCATTGTTGGTTTCCTTGCCAATATCTGCCACGCCGAGTACATGGCCTACTTCCTGGGGACCCTCAGGGAAGGGGTTCACCTGCTGACGCGGGCCGGTGACAACCTCTTCGGGCATCTTCAGAACACCGGTCCCGAGGATCTGGCAATAATATACAGTTTTCCCCGTTATCCCTCGTCGACGCAGAAGCTTGCCTTATACCTCAGATCCAAGGACGTACCGATAATCGGGGTGAGCGACACGGTTCTTTCTCCATTGGCTTCATGTTCGGACATTCTTCTTGAAGCTCCCATGAAATTCCTCTCCTTCATCGACCCCTGCGCCGGAGCCTTCGCTCTCAACCACTGCCTTCTTACGGCCTTCTACTTCAGGTACCCGGAAAAGATGCGTGAGGCTCTACGAATGTTCGAGGAATACTCCCACAGACAGAACCTGTTCCTGATGGAAGATATCGACATCGTCGATCTCGTATAAAACCCAATGTCAGGAGGCGTGATCTGAATGGAAGTTATGCTCATCTCCCAGAAAGAGATCGAATCGCTTCGTATCCCTGTGACCGAGGTCATGGACGTTGTAGAGAAGGGGTTTGCCCTGAAAGGGGAAGAGAAGATGGAGATGCCGGCCAAAGTAGGTATCCATCCCCGAAAGGACTGCTTTATCCACGCCATGCCCTGCTATGCGGGGGGCAGCGCAGACGTTGCGGGCATTAAGTGGGTCTCCGGATATCCTATCAATCAGGCCAAGGGACTTCCCTACATCACCGGGATCATGTGCCTCAACGATCCCGATACCGGTTTTGTCAAGGTCTTGATGGATGCCAACTGGATAACTGCCTGGAGGACAGGGGCCGCAACCGGGGTTTGCGCAAGGCACATGGCCGACCCCGATTCAGAGGTGTTGGCCGTGGTCGGGCTTGGGGTTCAGGGCAGGACCAACACCGTAGCGCTTGCCTCGGCCCTGCCCAAACTCAAGAAGGTTAAGATCTACGACAAGTTCGCCCACCAGGTCTCCCGTTTCAGGGACCTTGTAAAAGGTGACCTGAAAGATATGGAGACGATCCCCTGCGAGACGGTGGAGGAGACCGTAAGGGATGCTGATGTAGTGGTCACCTGTACACCCATCGTGGCTGATCCCCAGAGGTTCGTCAGGGTCGACTGGCTCAAGGAAAACATGCTTGCTGTAGCCGTAGACTATGATTCTGCCTTCGAAGCAGAGGTGATGACCGGTGCCTCCGCCTTCGTATGCGACGATCTTAACCAGTACCTGTGGACCCAGGAACATGGCCTCTACTTCCAGAATGGTTACCCTTCAGAGAAACAGATCCTGGGAGACATGGGGCACATCTGTGCCGGAAAGAAGAAGGTGGAGCTGAAGGGCCGGCGCGGAGCGGTCCTTATGGGGATCGCCAGCCACGACGTGTTGACGGCAAATCTCATCCAGGAAAAGGCCATTGCAAAAGGCCTGGGCAAGATAGTAGATATATAAGGGCACTTTAAAAGGACCAGGGGACGGCCCGAGAGCCGCCCCCTGGTCATCCTGTTCGAAAGTTACCAACAGTCTAGAGGCGCCAACAAGTTTACGCCTACTAAACAGCTTCCAGAAACCTGTTGAGGTCTTTCACATCCGTAGCATTGCTCAGGGCCGTGTCGTAGGAGATCACTCTTTCCTTCACCAGGTGTGCCAGGTTCTGTTCAAAGCTGTACATCCCCTCGCTCTGGGTCGTTAATATGATGTTCCGGAGGTGTTGGGCCCCTCCGGAGCGGATCCGGTTGCGGACCGCATTGGTCCCCACGAGCATTTCTGTCGCAAGGACCCTGCCACCGCCGCTTTTTGGCAGCAGTTTTTGACAGCATATCCCCAGGAGGGTGTTTGAGAGCTCGGCCTTGATCTGTTCCTGTTGTCCCGGGGGGAAGACATCCACGATCCGTTCGATCGAGCTGGAGGCGTCCCTGGTGTGAAGCGTCGCCAGGACCAGGTGGCCAGTCTCCGCGGCAGTAACCGCGAGGGATATGGTCTCCAGGTCCCTCATCTCTCCTATCATTATCACGTTCGGGTCCTGCCTGAGTACCTTGGTCAGGGCCTGAGCAAAAGTCTTAGAATCCTTTCCTATCTCCCTCTGGTTGATCAATGCCTTCTTGGAGTGGAAGACGTACTCTATGGGATCCTCCAGAGTGACAATGTGAACGTTCCTGTGCAGGTTGATCTCCTCGATCAGGGACGCCAGGGTAGTCGATTTGCCGCTCCCCGTCGGGCCCGTCACTATGATCAGCCCCGAGGTGCTCATTGCCAGTTTTCTAAGGGCCCATGGGATTCCCAGCTGTGAAGGGGCGGGGATGACCGATTTGATATGTCGGACGCTGAGTGAGGGGGCACCCATGGAGAGGAAGGCATCCATGCGGAACCTTTCACCCTTGTCAAGGGAATAGGCGAAATCTATCTCTCTCCCCTGGGAAAGCTCTTCGAAGAGCCCCTTTCCTAAAAGGATCCTGATAAAAGATGAGATATCCTTTCCCTGCAGGGGTTTAATGTTGTCGGCCACGTAAAGCCTGAGGTCCTCCATCCGGAATATGGGAGGGAAACCCGACTTGAGGTGAAGATCGCTGGCTTTCAGATCTATCATGTTCTGCAAGAACTTATCCCCGTCCAGCCTCGTGTAAACAGCCGTTACAGAAGGGAACCTTTCAAAGAGAGGCAGTTCGATGGGGCCTTCCGGTTCTTTCCCGGTCTCTTCCATGGCACCGTTGGTCCATTCCAGAATTCCGGGAGTGGTCTCGTTACCTTCTTCCACCTGCTCACTCGACCAGGGGTAACTTGTTTCTTTATTGTCAAACGCTCCGGCTATGGGATCGAGGGGGCCATCCAGAAGTTCTTCCATCTCTCCCGAGGAGAGGTAGAAGACGAAGAGCAAGTGGTCTGCTTCACTCTTTCTGTTGACGGGGAATATGTCCACCCTTGTCTGGACCATAGTCCCGTTCTTCGCCTGGGTGATCAGTTTTTCGCTGAGCTGCTCTGCTGCCGGATCCCTTGTAAGGTTGCGAAGGATGCCTTCCGGTATATTCCAGAAGGCAGGGTCCCAGAATTGGTGGACTCTACCGGTACTGACCGACTCTTCATCCAGAACAAAGGTCTTGCGGGCATTTTCGCTGTAAGAAACTATCTGGCCGGTCTTGTCCGTGAGTACCAGGGGGAAGGGGCATTCCGAAAGGAATGTACTCCTTTTCCCGACCGGCTTGAAAAGATCCGAAACCGGTCTGTCGACAGATCCCTCCTCTGGGTAAAGCGCCGAGTGGACCTCTTTAAGAATTTCCTCTCTAATTCCTGGTCCAATCCCGGTTGTGAGGCTCTCCGAAAGGCCGGAGTAGAAGAAACTCTCGTTTCCAGACATGTTAGCCTCCCCCTTGGCCCGGATCTGGAAGAACAGCTCCCTTTAGACATCTCTAAAAGTTCAGTTAAAATTATAGACCAATGAAGAAAAAAACACCATGTCAAAATAACACTTTGAAGTACTACCCTGTTGTCCCTTTCCCTGTTATCTTTCTTTTGTCCCGTAGCATCTTCTCTATCCCGCATTTGACGGATGTTTTGGGTGTGGGGTTCTTTCGGTTCAGAATGGATACGAATACTTTTCCTGGTTGGTTACGGTCGCAGCATTCAATAGCCAGGTTCAACCCCTCTGGATCATGTCAAAATGGCCTGACCGCAGCCTTTTCGGTTATTTCAGGTTATATCCTGCAGGAACTTTCCCCGATTCGCAGGGATCTTCAGGGAGAGATCTGTCCCATGTAGTCTTTACGTGAATCTGACAGGACATGGTCCGAACTCCTGCTGACAGGGTATCAGACCCGGTAATCCTAGATCCCTGTCATGTCAGTTTCACTATGCCGTCTCCAAAAACCTGTTCAGGTCCTTGACATCAATTGAATGAACCGCAGCTGTTTCGTAGGATATCTTATGATCCCGCACCAGTGCTGCCAGGTTCTGCTCGAAAGAGTACATACCATCCTTGGGTGCGGTCATTATGATATTCCTGAGGTGGTGTGCCCCACCTGAACGTATCCTGTTCCTGACAGCGTTGTTGCCCACAAGCATCTCCGTAACCAAAACCCTGCCTCCGCCGATCCTTTGAAGGAGTTGCTGGCTGCAGATACCGAGAAGGGTGTTCGACAGCTCGGACTTGATCTGTTCCTGCTGTTCTGCCGGGAACACATCCACCATGCGTTCGATCGCGCTGGCAGTATCCCTGGTGTGGAGCGTTGCCATGACCAGATGTCCCGTCTCTGCAGCTGTAATTGCCAGAGAGATGGACTCCAGGTCTCTCATTTCTCCGATCATGATCACATCGGGGTCCTGTCTGAGAACCCGGGTCAGAGCCTGCCTGAAGCTTTTGGAATCCCTGCCGATCTCCCTCTGGTTGATGAGAGCCTTCTTTGAGTGAAAGACGTACTCTACGGGGTCTTCAAGGGTCACTATATGTACGTTCCTGTGGAGGTTGATCTCCTCGACCAGAGAGGCCAGCGTTGTTGATTTGCCGCTTCCTGTGGGCCCCGTAACAATGATCAGCCCCGATACGCCCAGAGCCAGTTTTCTGAGAGACCAGGGGATACCGAGCTCCTCCGGGCCAGGGATCACCGACCGGATGTGCCTTACGCTCAGGGAAGGAGAGCCCATCGAAAGAAATGCGTTCATTCTGAACCTCTCCCCATTACCGGTGGCGTGAGCGAAGTCGATCTCTCTTCCCTCATTCAGGTCACCGCAAGCCTCGACACCCAGAAGATCCTCAATGAAGCGGGCGATCTCCTGTCGTTTCAGAGGGGGCATGTTGTCAGCTACGTGAAGCTGCAGGTTCTCCATCCTGAAGATGGGTGGAAATCCTGACTTCAGATGCAGGTCACTGGCCTTCAAGCTAACGATATTCTGGAGGAACCTGTCCCCATCCAGAAGCGGGTATTCGACAGGTACTGTAGGGAATGTTTCAAAATAGCGTCGGGTCATGGAAAGGGGATCAAAGTGAAAACCATCATTCCGGTCTTTCAACCCCAAAGAACCTCCGTTGTTCACATCTCCTCTTGCGAAAAAGCCTTCCAAAGCGATCAGCCTCCCTTCTTTCCCAACATGCAAATTTATTGGACTATTATTTTAAGAAATAATCAGGAATGCCTGCTCCTGTTATCTATTCCCAATGCAGTGCCTCTCCCGGAGAGATGACCCTGAGGGAAGGTATTTCAAAGGTCTGTCCCATATTGTCAAAGACCCATGGAGCTCCTGAAGAAAGGGCAACCTCTACGAAGGGGCGGGCTCCTTCATCGGGCAGATCTTCCTCGAATCTTGACGGAGATATCAAGTTCCCCCTGGTCCTGATCAACGCGAGGACGGGTTCGGTCAGCGAGAGAGGCAGATCGAACCGGGGCCTTGAAAGGACTCCCTGATACTCGAAGAAGATCCTCGAGTCAAGGATGAGAAACAACGAGAGATTTACCACCTCGTTAAGGATCATTCCGGAAGGGCTTTCCGGGCGCAGAAAACCTGTGACAAGAACGCGGGTGTCAAGGACGCAGGTTCTCATGGCGTATCCCTCTTTTCTGCCCGGCTTTTTCTC
>JAAYDT010000090.1 GCA_012729145.1 Synergistaceae bacterium
AGAAGGCCCGCCGCTGCACTTCAGATATGCATTACCCCCAAACCGCACCTCTCGTGGTGGGCGACGGCGTGGTAGGCGGTATCACCAACGACAGCCACGGCGACCCAGTGCCTGTTCCTCACTATGCCTATCTTCACCCCTATGCTGGCCTCCAGCATTCCAACCGAAATGAAACCGTTCATGGCCTCGAAGGCCGCATGCATAAGGGCGTGCATCTCGTTGGAGTTCTTCCGTACGATCTCCCCGTTCAGTGCCGCCCCCACTACCGCCCTGGTGATCTTCTGAGGCAGGTCGCCTGCAAGGCCCCCCACCTCTGTCGCCACGGCCTTCCAGCCGAAATCAGCGATCTGCTCCTTGAGGACCCTCTCCTCCCCGGATCCCGTCGTCGAAGCGAGGATCAGGGCAGATCTGCCTATCTGGCTGTCGTCTGAAAGGGTTATTACCACGGACAGTTCCATTGCTTTCTGCCCGGGGGCCTTGTCCGCCTCCGGATGATCTCCCGGAGTATCCGAAGGGATCCTCTCCCTCGGGCTTGCCTGTTCCGGTCCGGTATCCTTCTCTGTACCCAGTAGCTCTCGCAATCTCATAGATTTTGTTCCTCCCGGATCACATTGATGGCCTGTGAAAAGCCGCCGGATCCCTCAAGGGACCCTGTATTAGAGTATATACTAATCGGGACCCCAGAAGTGATGCACTTCATCATGGGAACAGGTCGGTACAGGAACTTGAACCAATCGTGATTTATGTATAAAATTGAAGTTGCATTGAAATTGTGGTTGCAGGAAGTCCTCCAGGGAGGTGGTTTCAGGATCCGGCCTTGCAGGACAGGGGTTTTTTTTCGAGTATCAAGACCTGAAGAAAACAAGAAGAGGAGGCGGTAGTTCCATGAAGAAGATCCTTGCACTGGCTCTGGTTATGGTTATGGCCCTGGCGGCGGGCGCCTCGGCCCAGACTTTCCTGTCCCTCGCGACAGGTGGCACAGGCGGCACTTACTACCCCATCGGCGGCGGTATTGCCGATGCGGTAAGCAAGGCCCTTCCCGATTTACAGATGACAGCTGAGACTGGAAATGCGTCCCAGGCCAACCTGAACCTGATCGGCACCCACCAGATCGAGATGGCCCTTGTCCAGAACGACGTTGCGGCCTTTGCCTACGACGGCAGGTTCATGTTCCAGACGCCCTACAGGAATGTCCGTGCCGTCGCATCTCTCTATCCCGAGACGGTCCAGGCCATTGCCATGAAGAGGTCTGGCGTCAACTCCATGCGCGACCTCCCCGGCAAGAGAGTCTCCGTGGGAGCTCCCGGCTCCGGCGTACAGGTTGACGTCTCCCTCATATTCAGAACCCTTGGCTACAAGTACTCCGACGTCAACGCCGACTTCCTCGACTTCAATCTCACCACCGAGCGGATGAAGGACGGACAGCTCGATGTCGGGTTCGTCGTTGCAGGCTTCCCAACTGCTTCGATCATGGATCTGTCAACCATGCATGACATCACCCTGATCGAGTTCGACGATACCCTGATCGAAGAACTCCATGCCCAGTACCCCTTCTTCGTCAAGGACGTAGTCCCTGCCGGCACTTACAGGGGGATCGACAAGGATATCCAGACCGTGGCCGTTCAGGCTATGTGGGTCTGCGACGGCGACCTTCCCGAAGAGCTCGTCTACAGGGTTACCAAAGCTTTCTGGGAGAACATAGCCGATGTCCAGAAGGTCCATGCCAAGGGCCAGCTGATCACTATCGAGACAGCCCTTGACGGTATCTCGGTGCCCCTCCACCCAGGCGCTGCCAGGTACTACACCGAGATAGGCCTGAAGGTTCCAACGTTCTAGGATCGGTTACCATAACAGGACAGTCCCTGAAGGGGACTCCTGAGGGAAGACACGAAGAGCGGCACCCGAAAGGGTGCCGCTCTTTTCTCTTCAACGATTGTCTTTCAGGTTAGGTTAGATCTTCTGGACGTTCGCGGCCTGGGGGCCCTTGGTCCCTTCGGTTATCTCGAAGGAAACTGCCTGGCCCTCGGCGAGGGACTTGAAGCCGTCGCCCTGGATCGCGCTGAAATGCACGAAAACATCCTTGCCGTCGTCGGTGGTGATGAATCCATACCCCTTAGCGTCGTTGAACCATTTTACTGTGCCCTGTGTTGTCAAAATCCTGCCTCCCATTTCTTCTGTTACCAGAAAGTGTTTTTCGGTGACATCCGTCACCGATAGCGAACAATAAGGTATCCGGGAGGATTTGTCAAGCCGATGGGGGTTGATCGAAAGACCGGTGACTTAAAAGCTCCTCCATCTCAAGCAAGGCTGACTCAAGGAGATCGACGAATCTTTCCATGTCTTCCATCATGGCTGTCCTTGAGGTCACGTTGAAG
>JAAYDT010000091.1 GCA_012729145.1 Synergistaceae bacterium
GAGTCGTCCCTGACGACGTCGGCAAGGGTGGTACCAGACAAATAGTCCATTAATCGTTTCATGATATCTGGGATCACTTCACCGAAGATGCACCTGGGAAAGGGGCACATGCCGCTCCCCAGGAAGCAGGTGTCCATGGAAGGTTCACCCTCAATGGCTGTATAGATGTCCAACAGGGTGATCTCTTCGGCGGGTCTGGAGAGTACGAACCCTCCACCCGGGCCACGTACGGAGCTTACGAACCCGGCGCGGGAGAGTCTCTGAAACACCTTCGAGAGGTGGGCCTCCGATGACCCCGTCAGAGAGGCCATCTCGTGAACGCTCAGGCGTCCACCGCTCCGGGCCAGGAGACCCATTCCGTGGAAGGCCAGCGATGATGCCTCGGATATCTGGATCATGTTCCTCAAGTGCCTCACCTCAATATCAACTATTACCTTCAGGAGCCTATCTCATCCCGACGGAATACCTGTCGGTCACCATCGGTCCTGATGCCGCCTTTCAGTAATTTCCGGGACAACCTGGAGAAATCGGGTACCATTATACTGATTTATTCCCCCTGATTCCAGTACCTCCTTAAAGACCTACCTTTCGAGGGGTGGGATGAAAGGGATCTCTATATTCTTCCTAAGCTGCATGGCAGGCATTCCTATAACAACCACTCCGGACTCCTCGTCGACGTGGTACTTCTTCCTGTCCTCTTCCAGATCGTAGCCAATAACGCTGTTGGGAGGAATCCTGTTGTGGGCGTCCACGATAACCTTCTTCAGTCTTGTATTCTCTCCGATCTCGACCCCTTGCCCCAGTATGCTGTCCTCGATAATGGCCCCCGAATTGATCAATGTGTTCCGGGAGAGCACCGAGCTATGTACGATGGCGCCGAGCACCCTGCTCCCCTCGGCCCGGAGGGAGCCTATTATGGAACACATCTGCCCCCCCACAGGGTAGGAGTAGGTCGGGGGATCAGAAAATGAAACGGTCCTTATGGGCCACTTTGGGTTGAATAGGGTCATGTCCGAGTCGTGCTTGCAAAGGTCCATGTGGGCTTCCCAGTAAGCCTTTATGGTGCCCACGTCCTTCCAGTAGGGCCTGTCCTTGCCCGGCAGGACGTTGGTGGAGAAGTCATAGGCAAAGACATTGCACTTTTTGTGCAGCGTCGGCAATACATCCCTCCCGAAGTCGTGACTGCTGGCCTCGTTCTGGGCATCGTCGATGACTGCTTCCTCCAAGGTTTCCCGCTCGAATATGTAGTTGCCCATGGAAACATAGGTAAATCCCGGTTTTCCTGGTATCTCGGGGGGGGTCTTCGGTTTCTCGACGAAATCGATGATCCTCCCAGCCTCGTCAGTGTGGATGCAGCCGAACTGCCAGGCATCGGAACGGGGGACAACATTGGCGGCAACGGTGACGTTGGCCTTTCTGGCCATGTGGTAGTCCAGCATCTGCTCCACGTCCATCTTGTAGATATGGTCGGCCGCGAAAATGCAGACATGGTCGGCATCATAGAGAGTAACCAGGTGAAGGTTCTGGAAAACAGCGTCACACGTCCCCTGGTACCAGTGCTCACCTCTCCACATCTGGGCCGGGGCCAGGGTCACGAAGTGATCCCTGTCCCTCAAGGCTCCACCGAACTGCCAACCCCTTTCTATATGCTCGTTCAGGGACTGGCTCTTGAACTGGACGAGGACATAGATAGAAAAGAGACCACTGTTCACCAGGTTGGAGAGCGCAAAATCGACGATCCGGTACTTGGCAGCAAAGGGGACAGCCGGTTTGGCCCTATACTTGGTGAGTGGCATCAACCGCTCCCCTTTGCCCCCGGCGAGAATAATGGCAAGAACCCTGCCGTGCTTCCCGTATATCATGTCTAGCTCCTCCAGTCTTGAAAAAGGCTATTGATCTGACAGTGAACTGTACAGCGTCATGTAGGATCTCGCCGAAAGGTCCCAGGAGAAGTCTTTCTCCATGCACCTTTTCCGAAGCTGGGACCAGCTCCGGGGCTCTGAAAAATGAGTTAGTGCCCTCTTCACAGCACACATCAAGGCTTCTGGAGTGAAATCGTCGAAAAGAAAGCCCGTCCCCCGGGGCCCCGCATCTGCATCCGAGACTGTGTCGACAAGACCTCCGACACCTCTGGCGACAGGAACGGTGCCGTATCTCATGGATATCATCTGGGAGAGTCCGCAGGGTTCGAAGAGTGACGGCATTATGAAGATGTCACCGCCGGCGTAAGCCAGACGAGCAAAACCTTCGTCAAAGGCCCGACGGAAATGGAGCCCATCCTGTCTCCGGATGGCTTCCCTGGAGAACCTCTCCTCCAGTTCTCTCTCTCCGGTGCCTATCAGCACCAGCCTGGCGCCCATGGACAGGATCTCATCAAGGGCATGAAGGAGCAGTTCCAGGCCCTTCTGCCTGACAAGTCTTCCTACCGATACGATAAGGGGGCCGCTGAAGCCCTCCCATCCGCACTCAGATAACAGAACGGCGCGACAGGTTTGCTTGCCCTTCATGTCCCCTGTGCGGAAATTGGCAGGTATCGCCTTGTCTCTCCAGGGATCCCAGGACGCCGTGTCGATACCGTTGAGTATCCCTGTTATCTTGCTTTTCCTGTATTCCAGGACCCCTTCCAGCCCCTCGCCGAACTCAGGCGAAAGGATCTCCCTGGCGTAATTAGGGCTTACCGTCACCACAGCATCAGAAGCGGTTATGCCACCCTTCAGCAGATTGGCGCTTCCGTAAAACTCTACCCCGTCCAGAGTGAGTGCCTCGGGGCCAAAACCCCACTCATCCAGGGCAGAAAGGGGGAGGATGCCCTGGTGGGCTATGTTATGGATAGTCAGGACGGTCCGGGGTCCCTCACGGGCGACGCCGTAAACCCTGTGCCATTTAAGGGCTGCGGGGACAAGGGAGGATGGCCAGTCATGAAGGTGCAGGATCTGGGGCTTCCACTCATTCGATAGGGAGTACTCCACTGCGGCAAGAGAGAGGAAGGCAAAGGGCATTGCCGATAGAGGATCGAGTTTTTCCGGGTAGATCGAGGGGTTGGAGAACAATTCATCATCTTCCAGCAGGCAGAGGGATGTCCCCGCCAGATCGACGACACTGAAATCGCTGCAGACTTTTCGGCCACCAAAGGGTACACATATCCGGTCAGGTCCTGATATCGCCCTGGCTCCAAGATCCCTCAGTCTTTCAGCCACCCCCGGCCACGATGGTGTGAACACACGGGCGTCCACTCCAAGCCTTTGGAGTGCGCCCGGAAGGGATCCCGCCACATCGGCAAGGCCACCCACCTTGGAGACGGGTGTCATCTCAGGGGTAACGTGAAGGACTGTCAGACGGGAGCGAGCATCTGTTCCCATTGGGGTCTCCTCCCGATATTCGTGTTTCTTTGAACTAATGCTATTTTACTATGATTAAAGGGGCTTCGCCACTTCCTGGCAGGGTGTATGATCGTCCAGGTTTGACCAAGAATTCTTTCTTCCCGGTATTGGGGGCCGAAGATATGAATCCTGAAGGTTGGGTATCCCTGCTGCCAGTCACTGTTCTGCTTGTGGCCGTGATCGTTACGAGACGCGCCCTGGAATCCCTGTTGATCGCCATAGCTGTGGGGTTCATGCTAAAGGACGGTCTATCCTTCTTCCCGTCCATGCTGGACACCGTCTATAGTGTAATGCAGGACCCTACCATCGGCTTCGTGATACTCCTCTGTTCAGTGATGGGGGCCTTTGTCGCTGTCCTCGACCACTCAGGGGGCACCAAAGGTTTCGGCGACTGGGTCTCTTCCAGGGTCTCCACCCGACGGGGGGTTCTCCTGGGGACCTGGCTCATGAGCCTCTTCATATTCATCGATGATTTCCTTATCAGTCTGACCCTCGGGATCTGCATGACCCCTTCTGCAGACCGCTACAAGGTCCCAAGAGAGATGACCGCCTACGTGGTCAATTCCTCCGCCGCTCCTGTGGCTTCGCTGGTGCCAATTTCTGCCTGGGCGGTGTTCATCGCCGCGCTGCTTGAAAAGTACCTGGCCCTTCCCGCCGGCGAAGGTCTGGCCCTGTTCGTAAGGACGATCCCCTTCAATTTCTATGCATGGTTCGCCTTTTTCATGGTGCCCCTGGTGGTGACAGGTATTGTTCCCGTCATCGGGCCCATGAGACAGGCCGAAGAAAGGGTAAGGAGAACGGGGGAACTGGCTCCTCCAGGTTCGGAGCTTATCTCGATGAGAAAACCACATGATATGAGTGAAGAAGGGCCGAAGGCGATGGCCCGCAATCTGGTACTGCCGGTCCTCGTGCTGATAGCGGGGACCATGTGGTTCGGTGTCAACCTTTTCAAGGGAGGGGTCATTGCACTATCCTTCTGTTGCGCCTTTTACCGTATCCAGGGCATCATGCCCGTTGCCCGTTTCACGGAGACCTGCCTGAGGGGGATCGGCAACATGCTGTTCCCAATGGTTTTCACATGTCTGGCCTTCACCTTCAATTACGTTAACCAGGAACTGGGGCTGATCCCTTTCATCATCGGGAAGGCTACACCTCTTCTCTCTCCAGCCCTCTTCCCCTTGGTCATCTTCGTTATCCTTGGTTTCGTCGCATTCCTTGTGGGAATAAGCTGGAGTCTGTACCTAATCGCATTCCCGCTGGTGATCCCTCTCGCACAGGCTCTGGGAGCGGATCTGGTCCTGGCCGTGGCAGCGACCGTTGCCGCAGGGACCCTGGGCCAACACTGCTGTTTCTACTCTGACGGCACGATCCTTGTGTCAGCCTCAACGGGGTGTGACAACATCCGCCACGCCCTGACCCAGCTACCTTTCGCGATGATAGCAGCAGGCCTCGCCTGTGTCGGATTCCTGGTCGCAGGCTTCCTGTCGACACAGGGCTTTCATTAGAGGGAACTCTCGACCCTCTCCTTCAGGGCACGGTTCATCTCCTCGAAGCCTTGCCTGGTCCTTTCAAAGAAAGAAGCGGGAAGGAATGGGACCAGGATCCCGCGGAAATGCTCGCTCTGCATCAGATGGACATGCCCCTTCCCGGCCTCATCTATCCTGAAGGAGTGTTCTCCGTCAAAAAGACCCGGGAACCACAGATGACCAAGCCATCGCAGTTCCACTCCAGGTTTTGCGACCCTGACCACGGGAGAAAAGGTCATGGGTCTCCCCTCCGGCAGTCCGATCTTCACCGAAAGCCTGGCCCCCTCTTCCAGCTCACCGGATATCATCAGAATGAACGGATTCCACTCGGGGTACTTCCCCAGATCTGAGAGTACTCTCCAAACCTTTTCGGAGCTGGCCTGTACGAAGACCCCTGCTTCAATTACTTTCAAGACATCACCTCCAGGAGTGGTTCGAACATCCGGTAGCTACAAATGGAGACCCCGGTGACTGGATCAGGTCAGGAACGAAAAACTTTCCTAAGAATGTTGCCCCCCGTTCGCTGATCGCCATCCTATTATAATGGAGACCAGGATGGTGACAGTCACCTCAGAGGAGATGGCGAAAGGGATCGAGGAATCAGGAAGGATAGCACTCTACGGGATATTCTTCGATACCGACAAGACAGACATAAAACCAGAGTCAGTGCCGACTCTGGAGGAGATCGCCAAACTCATGAAGGCATTGCCGGAGCTGAGGGTCCTGGTGGTGGGGCACACCGACAACACCGGCGACAGGGAGTACAACATGGGGCTTTCCAGCAGGAGAGCTGAATCGGTTGTGAAGTTCCTCCAGGACAAGTTCCAGATCCCTGCAACGAGGATGATCCCCGCAGGTCTGGGAATGCTGGCGCCCGTCGCTTCCAACAGGACAGAGGGAGGAAGAGCCAATAACAGGAGGGTAGAACTGTTGGAGTTCTAGCACCTTCTCCGCCCTGCAGTTTTTGAATTCGATAACCCTCACAGGGACATAGGTGATATTTTCAAGTAAGGTATAGTCATTGATCCAAATCAAGGGAACGGAGGTACTCTCATGGAACTAACATCATCGGTCGTGCTCGACTGGATCACTCTGTACGCGCTGAAACTGGTAGCCGCGCTACTGATACTTGTTGTGGGCCGCATTGTCGCCAAGGGGATACGTTCATTGATCAGGAAGGCCCTTTCAAAATGGAATGTGGACGTAACGCTGGTGAAGTTCATTGCCACTCTCTCATACTTCTCCATAATGGCCTTCGTTATCGTTGCCGCCCTTGCGCAGATAGGCGTCCAGACTGCATCCTTCGTAGCCATAGTGGGAGCTGCCGCTTTCGCTGTAGGTCTGGCCCTTCAGGGTTCGCTGGCAAACTTTGCGTCAGGGGTACTTATAATCCTCTTCAAACCCTTCAAAGCAGGGGACTATGTTGAGGGCGGTGGTGTAGCAGGGACCGTTGAGGAGGTCAGCATCTTCACCACCGTCCTGAGATCGCCCGACAACAGGGTGATCATTGTGCCCAACGGGAAGATCATGGCCGACAATATCGTCAACTATTCCGCCAGAGAGATCCGTCGTGTCGATCTTGTGGCAGGAGTGAGCTATTCTGACGATATCGACAAGGTCAGGAAGGTGCTGGAGATCATACTGGATGAGGATGAACGTGTCCTAAAGGACCCTGCCCCGACCATCGGAGTGCTGGAACTGGCTGACAGCAGCGTTGACTTTGCCGTTCGCCCCTGGGTCAGGAGTTCGGACTACTGGGGCGTCTTCTTCGACCTCCAGGAGAAGATCAAGAAGCGTTTCGACGCAGAGGGGATCTCAATACCCTTCCCTCAGCAGGACGTCCATCTGCACCAGGCTGAGTGATCAATTGCAGACGGAGAAAGAAGGACAAGCATTGCCGAAAAGACTGTCTAGAGCTTTCGACTTCATCGCCCTTTGCCTTATGGCGTCTACGGCCTGGTTCTTCGCTGGCTGCGCTTTTGCGGTCGAGGTAGTCGGATCTTCTACCCAGGCGAAAGGCAGGGTCCTGGTGGCATTCTCGACCAGCAAGGGTTCGACCGGTGAGGTGGCCGAGACGATAGCTTCTGAGATAAGGTCCGCCGGCTGGGAGGCTGAAGCGGTGAACCTGAATGATGTTCACCTCCCGGAGGAGTTCAACCACGTGATCCTTGGTGGTCCTGTATACTATGGAAAGATCCGGGAGATCAAAGCCTTCGTGGAGAAGTATGAAGAGGCCCTCCGGGACCGTCTTACAGGGGCTTTTGCCGTCGGCATGGCTTTCGCAGTTGACGATGAGGAGCAGATCGCAGCAGGAAGGAAAGCCCTGGATGATTCAACAGCTCCCCTGAGGCCGGCCCATCTGGGGTACTTTGCGGGCAGGATCGACCCGGGCAAGCTTTCTCTTCTTGAGAAGGCAGCGATCAAAATGGTGAAAAGCCCCGTAGGGGACTTCCGCGACTGGGAAGAAACAAGGGCCTGGGCAAGGGAAGTGGTGAAAAGCCTGGATCAGTAGGCAGCCGTCACTCTCTTTCGTCCCTTGTGGCACCTTTCTCCCCGGCGTGGGGGAACTCGAACCGGACGTTCTCGGCACCGAAAGCCTTTGCCAGGGACTGGAGCGTCTGTTTGGCCGACTGTTCCACGTCGGGGCAGAGACCTGCTATCATTGACTCTGCCTGGGACTCTGCAGCCCTCTTCGCCGCATCCTTCAGCCGGTTCTTGTCCTCTTCACTGAAGCCGTCGCCCAGCAGCGTATTGAGGAGGTCAGGAAGAAGAAGGGGAAGCAGCTTGCACTTCTGCTCGTCGTAGAACTGGATATCCCTGATGCTGGTCTCATAGACACAGGAAGGCATCCGGAGAAGGTAACTTCCCTCCGACTCCTCGATTATCTGGAAGTCGGGGCTCCTCAGGTCGTATCGGAAATCGATAACAAACTCGAAGATCATTGCCATCTTCCTGTTCGACAGTATCCAGGAAAAGTATTTCTTCCCAATCTCACCCCAGCTGTGATCCACCTCGGTCACTATCTCCTTGGTGAGCACCTTGAAGACAGAAAGTTGCCCTATGGACTTCAGCTGCTGGATACTAGAGTGGATCGTGGTCTCACGGCCTCTGGAACTACCGGGACGACGGATTATTTTGAAGGAGACATAAAGAAGCACGGCAAGCAGGAAACCTGCAAGCAAGGAAACCAGAGTATTCAAATTGTCACCTCCTGAATGGGACCCTTACCATGATAGCAGAGACACGAACACTTCATAGGCCCGCAAACTCCACCAGGAAAAGGGTCAGAACGATGATAACCACTACCGGGATAACCACCGCACGGTCGCTGACCTTGAAGACCTGCGGCAGCGTTACTTTTCCGTAGTATCCCCACTTCAGGATGCCATCATTCAGCCTCGGGTACAGGGCCGCGAATATCCCCGCCCCTGTAATTATGCCCGCAAGCCCCCCCACCAGGGCGTCCAGGTAGCCGTTGCCTATGGCTCCTGCGATGGTACCAGGGCAGTAACCCAGGATGGCGAACCCAGCCCCGAAGATCAGACCGCCGATCACGTTCATACCCAGGGAGCCCGATTTTGGGTATAATTCCACCCATCCGCGGCTTTTCATGAAATAGATCCCCACCATACCTGTCAGTATGGCTGAAAGCATCACCTTTACCACGGTAAAATCCTTTAGCAGAAGCTGCCCTGCGATAATATCGTATTTTGTCACCCCGCCCTTCTGGAGCAGGAAACCGAACGCGATACCGAAAGCCAGACCCCAGAGGAGCTGCGGGATATCCTTTTTAGGTTTGTTCACCGACCCTGAAGTCATGATCTCATCCCCCCGTGTGTACGATCAATAGATCGCCCCGGCCACGACGATACCTCCGATGAAAAAGCACGCGGTCGAGATCCAGCTCGACAGGGCCAGCTGCATCGTCCCGCTGATGCCGTGGCCGCTGGTGCAGCCGTCGGCCCACCTGGCCCCGAATCCCAGGCATATCCCTCCCGGCACGGCAGCGAGAAGTCTCAGCACAGGACCCGTTCCGAATCTTGAAGCCCAAAGGTCAGGAACCCACTGCCAGTGGAAGTCCCCTGAAAGAAGCGCGGAAACGAGGGATCCAATAACTATCCCAGTCACAAGCATCCATTGCCAGTCAACGACAAGTTTCTCCTTCTGGTAATAGGGTTTTCTGTCTACCATATCCCCGCGGACCAGTTTCTCCACCATCCCGCTGGCCTTGGCAAAGGTGGTGGAACAGGCAATCGGTTTACGGGAGATCAGAAAACTGAGCCAGCTCAGTATACCTATCCCCACCCCTGCAACATAAGGGGACCAGCGGACTTCCGTCATGTAATTCACAGCTCCCGTCCTCCTTTGCTCAGGATCTGTCCCAGTGTTTCTTCACTTCGGTGAATGTCGTGAAGAACCTTGAGCCGTGGGGGTTCATACAGGCCCGGCATTCCCTGACGTACCCGGCTGCGCTGTACCCTGACATACCCCCCGCAAGGTTCATGACGCGTTCAAAACCGTGCTGTTTCAGAATGCTGGCTCCCAGGCTGGAGCGGTTTCCCGAACTGCACATTACCACCACTGGTTTTTCCCGGTCGATCTCACCGTAACGTGTTCTGAGGTCTGAGACCTGGATGTTCACAGCACCCTCAATATGGCTGTCCTCAAATTCAAGGGGAGCCCGGACGTCCAGAAGAATGAAGCTTGCATTTTCGTCGATCATTTCATGCAGATCCCCGGCCGAAATGACCTCTATATGACTGGAGGGAAGCCCCCCAGCGGTCCAGTTGGCCATTCCACCGTCGAGATACCCTACTATCCTGTCGACGCCGACCCTTCGGGCCCATGTATTGGCCATCTGGGCACTTTTGTAATCGTCGGCGACGAGCAGGATATCATTTTCCAGTGGCATTACCCAACCTGCGAAAGTGGGGAAGTTGCCGTTGAGGTCCAGATGCCATGTTCCCTTGAGATGCTGGCCGGCATAAGCAAAATAACTCCTGGCATCTAGCAGGACCGTGCCGGGATCGTTCATCTTCTCCAGGAACTGTTTCGGGTCCAGTTCCTCCATAACCGGAAGGTCTGAGACCAGGGCAGGCCCGTGACGATTGATATCGCTGCACCGGCTGAAATGGTCCGGAGCGGGAGGCATGTCCTCCGTAAGGGACCTGATGAACTCTTTCCTGTCCCCAATCTGCAGGGCAGGGTTGAATCTTCGTTCATAGCCGATGGTGCTTGTCCATTTGGCGCCCATTGCCCTGCCACAGAGGGATCCTGCACCGTGGGCGGGGTATACCTCAACGTAATCGGGCAATTCCATCAATTTATTGTGGAGGCTGTGGTAAAGCTCGCCCGCCAGTTCCTGGGCCATGTCGGGGAAAAGGTCAGGCCTGCCTACGTCTCCAACGAAGAGGGTGTCCCCCACGAACACTCCCGCAGGACTATCTGAGCGGGACCTGTCAACCACTACGTAGGAAAGATGTTCCGGGGTGTGTCCGGGTGTCTCCAGCACCTGCAGTGCCATATCCTCTATCTCTACGGTGTCCCCCTCGGACAGGGAAATGTGGTCAAAGGTGCACCTGGCAGACTTTGCCACGTAAATAGAGGCTCCTGTCGCCCTGGCCAGATCCATGTGACCAGAGATGAAGTCGGCGTGAAGATGGGTCTGCAGGATATGGGTAATATCCACCCCCATGGACCGGGCTTCCCTGATATAGATATCCACATCCCTCTGCGGGTCGATCACGGCGCAGGTGTTCTTCCCCGCCAGTATGTACGAGCTGTGAGCTATCTTTCCTGTAAAGAAATGTTTCAGAAGCATGATCATTCCTCCTCTCGAGAAATTGCAGGCCGGAAATCATTCCGGTTGCTGAAATGTTTTCGTTTCCCGTTTTCCCGCCCTAGAAGTAGAAGATCTGGAACGCTGCAACTGCTACAAGCAAAAAGATCAGCGTCATTCCTCCCCCTGCTTTCAGGTAATCTGCGTTACGATACCCCCCGGACGACATCAGGAAGGCGTTGACCTGGTGTGTCGGGAGAAGGAATGAATTGGCCGCGCAAACCGCCGCCAGAAGGGCAAGGGGGCGGGGATCCATCCCCACCATAAAACCCATGTTCATGACCAGCGGAGCCAGGACCATGATTGCCCCCACGTTTGACATCAGCAGAGAGAAAACGGTCGAGAGCAGGGATACTGTAAGGACCATCAGCAACGGATGCCCCCCCTGCACAAGAGCCATCAGTTTTTCCGCCATGAATGCGGCCGCGCCCGTTTTCTGCATTGCCGTACCGAGGGGAATGAGCCCGCCCAGGAGAAAAACAACCTTCCACTCGATGGCATTGTACGCTTCCTGGATCGAAAGAACCCCGACAAGAACCATGGCCGCGGCACCGGTGAAAAAAGCCAGCGATATCGGGGCCCCCGTCAGCACCAGGGTTATGGCCCCCAGGAAACAGGCAAGCGCAGCCCATGTCCGGGTGCGGACCTTCGTCTCTGCAACGAAGGGAGTTGCGACGACAAAATCCGTTTCGTTCTTAAGGGCGGAGATCTTCTCCCAAAGGCCGTGAACTATGAGGATGTCACCGGGAAGGATCTGGTGGTCTGAAAGATCCCCCCTTATCTCCTCCCCCTTGCTGAAGAGCATTACGGGCTCAACGGCATAGCGCTTCCTGAGGGAGAACTGGCGGATAGACTTTCCCAACATCTCCGACCGCGGAGGGATGATCACCTCGGCAAAACCTGCCCTTACTGGATCATTGAGGCCTTTGAACCTGCCGGGTTCATCTACGGGTATCAGTCCGTGATCAGAGGCAAAGGCCGCCACGTCTTCTTCTTTTCCAAGGAGGGCCAGTTCCTGTCCGACCTGGAAAATGGTCTCCCGCCATGGGGCATACTCGGCTTCCCTGCCTTCGGATATACCCAGAACATTGACTCTGTACCTGTCCCACACACCCGACTCCTCCGTGGTGGTACTGGCAAGGGTGCTTCCTCCGGGAATGCGGTAGTGCCCGATATGATGAGGGAGATGGAATGCCTCGATGATCCTGTCCTGTACGGATAGGGGTACCTCCCCTGAATCCTGGCCTGGAAGAATATATTTCCCGAAGACCAGAAAATAGCTTGTGCCCGCTATCAGAAGGAGCACCCCCACGGGGGTGACACTGAAGAAAGTGTAGGGTTCAAGACCGAAGTCGCGGATCAGGTCGTTGATGAGTATAAGGGGACCCGAACCTATCATGGTCAGGGTACCGCCCAGGATAGCCGCAAAACCTATGGGCATTATCAGGGCTGATGGCGGGATCTTTTCCCGGCGGGAGATATTGAGTATCCCCGGCAGGAAAAGAGCCGCCGCCCCTATGTTCTGAACAAATCCCGAGAGAAGGCCCACAGAAAGGGACATCAGTCCAATTATTTTTTTCCTGTCTGTTCCCGCCTTTCTTATCACTGCCGCAGAGAACAGGTCCATGATGCCCGTTCCCGCTATACCCTGGCCCAGGATCATGACCCCCATCATGGCCATTACAGCATTGCTGGAAAACCCGCTGAAGACCTCCTTCGGAGAAAGGACCCCTGTCCATCCAAGGGCAAGCATGCACACAATAGCCACGACGTCGATCCTGACAACATCGACGACAAGAAAAAACACTGTGACGGCAAGCACGGCAAGAACCAGAAGTATCGAACTATCCATTCTTCCCGACCATTTCAGGCATGTATCCAGCTGGTTTTGATGTCTTGCATCGGATACCCTCCAGAGAACCCTTGTTCGTTAAAATATTTTCCTTTCAAATTATACTTCATACTGCATCTCTATCACTTTAAATAAAAGATGCAATAAAATTGGCTGGCCAGTTCTACCTGAAAGGCAAGAGCCCCCTTCAAGGGGGCTCTTGAATATGTCATTAAGGTAAATCTATCAGTAGTTGATAACCCTGGGGAGCTTTTTGGCCTGCTCGACCCACCCGGCCACCTGTTTCACCGAGGGAAGCTGCCTTACAAGCTTTTTGGCCTCGTTAACCTTGTTCATCTGCAAATGCAGATTCTCAGGGTTTCTCTGGGCCAGTTCAGGAACGGTGTCAACTCCTGATGCCTCCAGAAGATCTCCATACTCCTCGCCTACGCCCTTGATACGGAAAAGATCCACCTGGTTGACCCACTTCAGTATCATCTTCTCGCTGATCCCTGATCTTTCAGCTAACTCCTTGCGTCCTTTCGGGGTAGATCCCATTTTCAGAAGCGCATCGGTCGTGGCAACACCGGCATTCTGGAGCTTAACCGCATAGCTTCCACCTATGCCTTCTACCTTTTCCAGCTTCGGCATTTCCTGCTCCCTCCTTTAAAGATATTTCCCAAATTTCTGAAAACAATTCATTTTTCTTATTGATACTATCTCAATTGGATCAGAGTTGTCCAATAATACGGGGAAAAAAGAATGGACACAGGATACTGGATCTTTCCAGAATTACTGGAAAGATCCACGCAACAGGATCAGGTCCCGCTGTCCGGATCACTGCCTTCGCTTCTCGCAGACAAAAGCCTTAAGCCTGTACTCACCTTCTTCCGCCAGGAAATGATCGTACAGATCATTCAGGGCGATCTCTTCATTCAGGACCAGCCCCGATCCTTCAAAGGCTCGCATCCACTCTGAGTTGCTGAAAAGTCCCAGAGTGTGGACTTCGTTATAGATCTGCAGCTCTGTTTCGCGGCGGATGAGGAAGACAATTGCGGCCTCGTAGGTGCTGTCCGAGACCACGTGATCGTTCTCAAAAACAGTAACCTGTGTATCCCCATCCGACCCCGAGTAGACAAAATTGTTGTTACGGAAAAGCTCTTTCGGGTGGACCACTGCGAGAAAGACTCCGCCGGGTACAAGATGCGTTGCGGAAGTCAAAAGCGCCTTGTCCAGGTCCTCCACGGTGGACATGTACATTATCGAGTCGGGGATCACGACGGCGTCGAACTTTCGATCCAGCCTGATATTTCGCATATCGCCCTGAATATAGCGAACCCCGGGGTTCAGATCCCTCGCCAGTGCAAGCTGTTCTCCGCAAAGGTCCACCCCTGTGATCTCAAAATGCCCCTTGAAATGAAAGTCATGCCCTCCGGCACCGCAGCCGAGGTGCAGCATCGTCCTGGCTTTCCCGCCGGAATTCCTCTTTACGGCTTCGATATAGATCTGTGCCTCTTCGGCCAGATCTCCAGGGGGTGCCAGGATCCTCTCGGTCCATGCCAGGCTTGTGTAGGAAAGCCAGTCCAATTCAGGAGCCGCCTCCGACCTTCGGCAACTTTCCCTTCAGTCCCTCACCGTCACTCCATGCCCTTCCGACAGTTCCACCAATGGACCAGTAACGGTTATCAGGCATTGTCAGGCAGAAAGGTTTTACTTTCTCTATATCAGGGCTCCCTCCGGTGAGGAACCTCTCTTCGGACCACACTCCAGCGACCTCCCCGATAAAGAGGATGTCCACCGGAAGTTCCAGTGTCTCGACAACCCTGCACTCCATTGTGACCGGACACTGCCTTATCATGGGGGCTTGCCTAAGGGATCCGTGGAAGATATC
>JAAYDT010000092.1 GCA_012729145.1 Synergistaceae bacterium
GGGTGAGGTTTCCACCTAGTTAGGATCGGGTCAAGGCCTTCGTGTCACGGCACTCGCGGGGGCGTCTTTTTTACACGGAGCGGGGTATGGGGGCCAAGGGTCTTCATGCCCCGTTTTCTTTAATCTTTTACCGGAGGATGATCCCATGATGATCGCACCACCTTTCTGGCACCCCTCCGTGGCAAGGGGCTTCATCCTCGACTGGGACGGGGTCCTGGCCGACACAAAGCTTGACTTCGCTCCCATAAGGGCAAAGTACTTCAAAGGCGAGAGGGTCCCCCTGGTGGAGGCCGCCGACATGCTGGAGGAGAGCCGACGGGAAGATCTGGAGAGGGACCTCTACGAACTGGAAATGGAGGGGGCAAGGGGTGCGGAGCCAGTCCAGGGAGCCCATGAACTCCTTGAG
Organism: Synergistaceae bacterium; assembly: GCA_012729145.1. Taxonomy (GTDB): domain Bacteria; phylum Synergistota; class Synergistia; order Synergistales; family Thermovirgaceae; genus 58-81. The sequence continues at coordinate 407 of JAAYDT010000092.1, forward strand.
TGGCTGAGGATGTGGAAGATACCCTGGGCAGTAGTCTCCCGGAACTGCAGGGACTCGATCTTCGAGGCAGCGAAAAGATGCTCCATAGAACTGCCCGAGACGGTGATGTCCAGGGACGAGGGGCCCCTGAAGCCCGATCCGCAGGCCCTCTGGGCCGCAGCCGGTGCCATTGGCGTTGAACCTTCTCTCTGCCTCATGGTGGGTGACTTCATTTTTGACCTCTACGGCGCACGAAGGGCGGGGATGAGGGCAGTCCTGGTGGAGAGAGTGGTCCCCGAGTGGGACAAGTGGGCCGACATCTCCTTCCAGCGTCTGGAGGACCTCGTGAGGTCCCTTGGTTCCCCCGAGCCGATGGTCCCCAGGGAGTACCGGGAACTGGCCGGTAAGCGGGGAAGAAAGTGGCTTGAAAGAGCCTGGGAGATAGACGCGGCACTCCCGGAAGCTTCCCCGGAGATCTTCGCTGTGGCACTGGCCGCTGTGGGGCTGGGTATCGGGGGACTGAAGCTTCCTGAGAAGGCAAGGCTGTCTCTTGAGCAGTGGGAGCGCGCTCACTTCCTGCCTCTTTCGCTGGTGGACAGGCCAATCGTGTCGGTGCTGACCCAGGTCCTGGGAGAGCGATTCCCCCAGGTTAATTTCTCGAGGAACGGGGCGTCCCTGGAGCTTCCGGGCGATCCGGACCTGGTCGAGGAGGCTGTTCTTTCATGGATGAAGTGAGGGGTGAGAGGACCCTCTGGGACGATCCGATGCGGGAGAGTGTACCCTCCAGCAAATGGGAGGTCCCCCTGGCGGAGAGGATGAGGCCGAGGATCCTGGAGGAGATGGCAGGGCAGAGGCATCTCATATCCCGGGGGGCTCCCCTCTACAGGGCTGTCCAGTCGGGACACGTTCCCAGCTGTATTCTCTACGGCCCGCCCGGCGTTGGCAAGACCTCCATAGCCCGCCTGATGGCAACTATGACGGAGAGGGATTTCCTGGAGATCAACGCCGTCTCGGCGAACGTGGCGGCCCTGAGGGACCTTGTGGCCGAAGCGAAGCACCTCAAGAATATCAGCGGCAGGACCCCGGTGGCTTTCGTGGACGAGATATACCACTTCAACAGGCAGCAGCAGAATGCCCTGCTCCCGTCGGTCGAGAAGGGCGACCTGATCCTCATGGGCACTACTACAGAGAATCCCTCTTTCGAGATCAACAAGACGCTCCTCTCAAGGGCAGTAGTTTACGAGCTTCGTCCCATTGAGACCGAAGACATGGTGGGGCTTTTGGAGAGAGCCCTGTCAGATATCGAGAGGGGGCTCGGAGAGCTGGAGCTCTCCGCTTCCAGGGAGACCCTGACGGAGATCGCCCTCGGCGCCGGCGGTGACGCCCGGCAGGCCCTGACAAGGCTGGAGCTATCCGCCCATGCCGTTGCCACAGGGGGCGGAAGCGTGATAGACATCGAAACGGTGAGGAGAATATCCCCCAAGGCACTGCAGCGCTACGACCGTGACGAGGACGATCACTACAGGATCATTTCAGCCTTGATCAAGAGCATGCGGGGCTCCGACCCCGATGCGGCGGTCTACTGGCTGGGACGGCTCGTGGCAGGTGGGGAGGATATCCGTTTTGTCGCCAGGCGCCTCCTCGTGTTCGCCGCCGAGGACGTGGGCCTTGCCGATCCCAGGGCCCTTTCTGTGGCTGCCTCCGCGGCTTACGCCGCGGACTTCGTTGGACTTCCAGAGGCCAGGATAATTCTCTCCGAGGCAGTGATATACCTGTCGCTGGCCCCCAAGAGCAACAGCGCCTACATGGCCGTCGACAGGGCGCTGTCTGCCATAGAGGGGGGGGACCTTCAGGAGGTTCCCCCGCACCTGAGGCCCGGCGGAAAGGGGTACATCTACCCCCATGATCTTCCGGGGCACTGGGTGGCACAGAGGTATATGGAACATCCCAGGACTTTCTACAGGCCGGGTTCGATGGGGGCTGAGCCGGAGATGGTAAGGCTACACGAACTAAAACGAGATGGCCATTACTCCGACGAATACGAGGACGATACCTCCGGCAAGGCGTGGGGTCAGCCTCTCCCGGAGGAAGAGGGTGGCGAAGAGGGCCGCAAGGAAGGGCCTGATGGAAGCGATGCAGACCACCACGTCGACGGGAGCTAGACTGTAGCTGTAGGTCAGGAAGAGGTTCCCGACCGTAAGGCCCAGCGCACCCGCGATGGCCATCTCGGTCATCGCCACCCGCGAGACGTTAGCAACCCCCCTTGCCCTTTCAAGCAGGAAGAACATGATCCATGAACCCGTCGTAACGCTCACTGCCCGCCACCACTCCAGCTGAGGCACCGGGATGGTCTGCATGAGCACCTTGTTGGTTATCATCCCGAAGGTCCAGCATGACATGGCAAGGAATGAGACCAAAAGGCCTCCGAAAACCTGCCGTTTCCCCTCGGGGTTGTCTTCGCGGGGTGACAGGAGTATAAGGCCCGCCACGATAAGGACAGCCGCGGCAAATACCATGGGGCTTGCGGGTTCGCCCAGGAAGATCCATGAGGCAGGTACCACCAGAAGAGGGTAGGAGGAAGTTACTGGAACTGCTATTGAGACCCCCAGCTTGTGGAGGGCCGAGAAGTAGAAGAAGTCCCCCATTACCAGCCAGAGGACGGAGTATACAAAGATCCTTGCCATGGTCCCGGCGGCAAGGGGCGCGAAGGCCGATGGGCCCATGGCAAAGAACAGGAAGAGAGCGGCGCTGATGATGTAGCCGGTACACCTGAGGGCGCCAAGCCCGGAGTAAGATATTCGCTCCACACCTCGGCGATAGAGAATCGGTGCTACAGCCCAGGTAACGGCGGCCATGAAGGCGAGGAAGTATCCCAAAAGTTGTGATGACTGCATCTAGAGATTGTTGTTCTTGCCTGATGCCGTGAGCTCAGGGTGCTCGCGGAGGTAGTTAAGCAGGCCTCCCCTGGAGCGTTCGAGGTGGGCCCTCAGTTCGGCCTCGGCCTTGTCGGGGTCTCCGGTCTCGATGGCGTCGATGATGGCCACGTGCTCATAGGCGAATGTGCTCAGGGGTATGCCCTCCACGGAGTAGTGGCGGCAGAGGTTGATCAGGTCCGCTATGTTGTGGAGCATCATGGTCAGGTAGCGGTTGCGCGAAAGTTCGTAGAGGGATGCGTGGAACTTGCGGTCTTCGGCGAGGTAGTGGCTGGTCTCGGTCTGGTCAGTCATGGCCGAAAAGACGGGGCGCCAGTACTCCAGCTCCTCGATGGGCTGGTTCAAGGTAACGAGCCTGACGGCTATGATCTCCATGTGAGTCCTCAGGTCGTAGAGGTCCGAGGCATCCTTGATGGTCGGGAGGGAGACGAAGGCCCCCCGGCGGGGTTCCAGCGTGACGAGTCCGGTCTGGGCAAGCTGCCTGATGGCCTCCCTGACAGGGGTGCGGGATACCGCCAGCTTGTCGGCGAGATCGACCTCGGAGAGCCTCTCTCCGGGTCTTATTATCCCCTCGACTATGGCCTCCTTGATCTTTTCATAGACGATCTGGCGAAGGTCGATATTGCGCGCAGGCGATAGTGGATCGTTCTGCATAGGACCGCCTCCTGTCGAAGGAGAAAATGTCTTGCGTATACTCTGTCCATTATACACCTGACATCCTGTCGCGCAACGTCCTGTTTGTTAAGAGATTCACTCACACTCCCTGTTCGTCTTGTCGGTCCAGAGAGAGAGGGCGTAGATAGCGTCGGAGAGCCGGTTGATCCAGGCGAAGGGGGCTTCGCCGATCTCACCATCTCTGTGAAGGGTGACAGCGATACGTTCAGCCCTTCGGGCTATCGTCCTGGCCAGGTGGAGAGCCGCGCCGGGCACGGAATCACCGGGGCGCACGAAACGGAAGGTTTCGCCTATGATGTTGCGGACCTTTTCGACGGTCTCTTCCAGTGTCGACGGGTCGGGCTCGGGAAGTCCCGGGAAGAGGGCCAGGTACCCCATTACGGAGCCCATGGCCTCCTCTATGCGAAAGAGCTCTCCGCGGATCTCCTCGTAACAGCAGGAGGCCCTGGCCAGGCCGATGGCGGCCTGGCATTCGTCCAGGGTCCCATAGAGCTCTACCCGGGGGTGGTCCTTGGGCACGCGGGTACCGTCGCCGAGACTGGTGGTACCTTTGTCCCCTCCCTTGGTGGTTATCCAGGGCTTTCCCATAAGGATCGCCTCCAGAACATATCCTGTTGAACGGGCTGCCGACGGCAGCCTTTGACTATACCCCTCAGCCTCCGCCGCAGGTGCCGCAGCCGCTTCCGCAGCCGCCAGTAGCCGAAAGGGCCACCCTGAGAAGGCCGTCGGCTATCAGTCCCGGTGGGATCGCCTGGTAGGTATCGCCGCCGATCTCGATGGTCCGGCAGTCACCGTGACCCTTGCCTGCAGAGCAGTTGCAGGGCTTCGCCGAGGCCTCGAGCCCCAGGATCTCGTCGAGGGGGGTCTCGGGGAATTCGATCTCCTCGCTCTCCATGGTAACCATGTTGTTCTTTGCCGGGTCTCCGCCTGAGGGGACTTTCTCGAGAGTTACCGGGAAACCCATCTTCTCGAGTTTCGGGCCGAGTTGCTCCACCATGTTGCTGAGGGTCTCGTAGGTCTCCTGCACGGGGCCGCATTCTGCTCCTTCGGGTGCGTAGTGCCTGATCCTTATCGTTGAAACGTCCATGTTTATTAACCTCCTTGTTGGTTGTGGATCATAAATCGAGGCGACTGACTACAGCCTCAAGCGACAGGAAGGGCAAGGGCATGCTTCGTTGATCCATTCCGTCTTGCTTCTATCGCTTTTTCCCCGTTCACTGTTGGCCGTTCACGCCTTTGTTTTTACTGCCACAAATGTTGCCTTTGCGTCGACGCATACCTTGCCGTCTTCACCGACGATCCTTGCGGCGGTCCTTACCTTGCGCCCTTCCACTCCCGTAGAGTGACCGAAGGCGGTGTAATCATGCCCCGATCTTACGGGTCTCAGGAAGCGGATGTTCATCCCGGCGGTGACGGTCCATTCCGTCAGGGCCTTCTTTGCTGCCCAGGCCATGGCGTCGTCGCAGAGCGCCGTCAGTATACCCCCGTGGACGATGCCTTCATAGCCGCACCAGCTGTCGTCGGGGGTGAAGGGGATCACCGTCTGCTGTTCATCATCGTTCCAGAAGAGAGTGACCCCGAGGGACCGAGGATTGGTCCCGCTACGGTCGCAGACGAAACACCCTCTGGAGCCTTCCAGTTTTTCCATGGCCATGGTAATCACCACCGGCGGCTATTGTACCCTAAGGGGTATGGGTAGTACACCCCGAAAATGTTGCCCTGTCTGGACAGAATCCTCCAGCTGTGGTACTACTATCTTCGCTTGCCGGAGTGGCGGAATGGCAGACGCAGCGGACTCAAAATCCGCCGGGCTTTGGCCTGTGGGGGTTCGAGTCCCCCCTCCGGCACCA
>JAAYDT010000093.1 GCA_012729145.1 Synergistaceae bacterium
CTGTAGTAGGGGTACCAGAACTCTATGTCGTGGAAATCGTTCTCCACCAGTACTGCTATCCTCTCCGACATTGGCAGTCTCCCCTCTCGTGAAGGATCGGCATTCCTGTCTCTTGTCAACAAAGATTATACAGCCTTGGACAAGTTAGGTGACCGGGGGTCTTTTAGGTTATCATTTTACAGTAGTGTCGCAATGTCCCTGAGGGATCCGTGCCTCTTTTGAAAGACGCAGGGACTTCAGGAGAAATGCCAGGAGAGGAGAGTGGATCTTCTTGAAGATCACCAGTTTCAAGGAATCAGCGATGATAACCACCCCCCATGGGGTGAAGGTGTGCAAGCTCTACGACACTTCCGACGCGCAGGCCATCCATATCACCCTTGAACCCGGAGAGTCACTCAGGAAACATATTACCCCCGTGGACGTCTTCTTTTATGTCCTGGAAGGCACAGGGGTAGTGGAGATAGGGGAGGAGAAGAGTGAAGTATCGAGGGACGCTCTCATCGAGAGCCCCAGAGATATCCCACACTGCTGGTACAACGAGAGCGATGCAACTTTCAGGGTCCTGGTGGTCAAGGCCCCCAGGCCGGTAGCATCGACGAAACTGCTTTAGCCTGAGGTATGAAAAGGGACCATTTCGAAAAAGGAGGGGAAGCAATTGGTTCTCGAGATCAAAAAGAATGTTTTCTGGGTGGGAGTCAAAGATTGGGCACTCAGCCATTTCCACGGTCATGAACTCTCGACTCACAGGGGCAGCACCTACAATGCCTTCCTCATAAATGATAAAAAAATCGCGGTGGTCGATACAGTCTGGGATCCCTTTACGGACAAGTTTATCGAGAATGTGAGATCCCTGGTGGATCCTTCGAAGATCGACTACGTGGTGGCAAACCACGCGGAGACCGACCACTCCGGAGCCCTGGGAGCACTTATGGAACTGGCACCCAAGGCAGAGGTGGTTGTCTCTCCGCGCGGTATGGAGAGCGTACCGGGCCACTTCCACAGGAACTGGAAGTTCAGGCAGGTGAAGACAGGCGACTCGATCCCACTTGGAGAGACGGAGATGATCTTCGTCGAGGCTCCCATGCTTCACTGGCCCGACAGCATGTTCACCTACCTTTCGGGGAGGGACCTGCTGATGCCCAACGACGCCTTCGGTCAGCACTACGCTTCTGCCTTCCCCTACAACGACCAGGTCGACCAGAAAGAGCTCTTCGAGGAGTGCCTGAAATACTATGCCAACATCCTGACCCCCTTCAGCCCCATGGTGCTGAAGAAGATCGACGAAGTTCTGGCCCTTGGGCTCAAGGTCGACATGATAGCCCCGAGCCACGGCGTCATCTGGCGGAAGGACCCCCTCCAGATCGTCAAGAAGTATCAGGAGTGGGCCAGGCAGGAACCTGAAAGGAGCGCTGTCATTCTGTACGACTCCATGTGGAATGCCACAAGGGACATGGCCGATGCCATAAGCGAAGGACTGGCTGAAAAGGGGGTCTCCTCCAAGGTCTTCCACATGGCCCTCACCGACCGTAACGACGTGATAACCCAGATCTTCCGCTCCAGGGTTGTCATCGTCGGGTCCTCCTGCATCAACGGCGGAGTGCTCCCTACAATTACTCCCATCCTGGAGGACCTGAGGGGGCTCAAGTTCAGGAACAAGACAGGAGCTGCTTTCGGATCCTACGGTTGGAGCGGGGAGAACGTGGCAAGGATAGAGACCCACCTTGAGGAGGCAAAGATACCCCTTGCGGTCGGGGGACTTAACCTTAAATGGCGCCCCGATGCCGAGGGTCTTGAGAAGTGCAGGGAGATGGGAAGAGAGATCGCAGGCAAAATGTAGTATCCTTTCTGCCGGGGTTCCGGGGTGGCGCCCCGGCAGTTTCGTTGAAGAGTGTCCTTTGGTGTAAAATATACCTGCGGGGGCCTTCGGAGCTTTCCGGGGGCCCGAGGCGCATTCGCCCTGCGGCGGCGTTCTTGCCCGCCGCTTTTTGTTGTTACCGGCGCTGAAGGAGTTGGTCGAACAGATGGAAAAGAAACCCGGTGAGCTCTCTTTCGGGAAGGTGATCCCCCTCCCGATAGAAGAGGAGATCAAGCACAGTTATCTGGATTATGCCATGAGCGTTATTGTCGGGAGAGCGCTTCCCGATGCAAGGGATGGTCTCAAACCGGTTCAGCGAAGGGTCCTTTACTCAATGCTGGAACTTGGGCTAAGGCACAACCAGCCCTACAAGAAATCCGCAAGGGTCGTCGGGGAGACCATGGGCAAGTACCACCCCCACGGCGACTCGGCGATCTACGACACCATGGCCAGGATGGCCCAGGATTTCTCTATGAGGCAGACCCTGGTTGACGGCCAGGGTAACTTCGGCTCCATCGACGGCGATCCACCTGCAGCGATGCGATATACTGAAGCGAGACTATCGTCTGCCGGCGAACAGATGCTGGCCGACATCGACGAGGAGACCGTCGACTGGGGACCCAATTTTGACGACTCGCTGAAGGAGCCCCTTACGCTTCCCACCAGGGTTCCCAACCTCCTGGTGAACGGCAGCACCGGTATTGCCGTGGGGATGGCAACCAACATGCCGCCTCACAACCTTGGTGAGGTCATCGACGCACTATGCCTGCTTCTCGACAACCCCGACGCGGGGGTCGAGGAGATCCTTTCAGTCCTGCCGGGCCCTGATTTCCCGACGGGCGGTGTTGTCCTCGGAAGGCAGGGTATCCACGATGCATTCCGCACTGGCAGGGGAAAACTGACCATAAGGGGCAAGGCTCACGTCGAAGAGGGCCGAAAGGGCAAGAACTCGATAGTGATCACCGAGATCCCCTACATGGTCAACAAGACCAACCTCCTTGA
>JAAYDT010000094.1 GCA_012729145.1 Synergistaceae bacterium
AGGCTACAGGAAACAGGCGTCAAAAAAGAACAGGACCTGGAAAGCGTAAACGGTCAACGGTAAAGGTAAGGCGAAAAGATAACTGCTCCAGGTCTTGCAGTGCACCGTTCACGATTTACCTTTAACGTCTGACGTTTCACGTTTCACGCAAAGCCATCCCTCCTGCTAATATAAGGGCGGGAGGGACGCCGATGCCTGTCAGGATTGCCGGTTATTACAGGGTGGGGGAGATAGAGGCCGAACTGGCCCAACTGGGAAGAGAGCGTGACCCGTCGCCTCTCTTCCTGGTACCGTCCCCGGGCGACCGCGAACTTCTACGGGACATCCTGGTTGAAAGTGTTTCCTTCGGATCATCGGAACCGCCCGTTTTGAGGTGGGAGGACCTCTACCGGGAAGCCTCCAGGGAGATGGAACTACCCCGGGAAAAGAGAAAGAGACAGATAGACCCCCCGGATCACTGGCTTATCGTAAGACGCGTCCTCAAATGCTTCATGGCCCGCGTGGACGAACAGTCCATACCTCCCGGTGTCAGGCACGGCGGATTTGTCTGGACTCTCGGGGAGGACCTCAGGGAACTCCTCAGGGAGGAAGTTGACCCTGAAGCGCTGGCTCTTTCCCTGGGCTGCATTTCATGCACGGAAGGTCCCGGATGCACCAGACTCCCCGCTCCGGGAGCACTTCTCTGCCGCCTCTACAGAGACTATCTTTCCTACCTGGAGCACCACTCCCTCACCGACAGCGCCCAATCCGCATCAATTACACGGAATATCCTTTCCGGCAACCCCGCCCGTGCCGCTAGCTGGGTGGCGGGACGGGCCTTCGTATTTGCCGGTTTCATGAGCTTTACCCGTTCCCAGACAGGCCTTATCCGGCAACTCTCAAGCCTTGGGGCCAGGGTGATCGTTTTCATGCCCGAGAGCGGGTTGGATATACATGATGCCAGGGCACAACTGACAACCAATCTCCAGAGCGCCAATTCCAGGACGATCCCGGAACCGGTACCCCTTCTCCCGGTCTCGGCAGGGGACCATCGCATGGAACTGGAGACCCTTGCAAGGAACCTGTCACTCTGGAGCGCCGGGGGTGGAGAGTTCCACATGCGGCTTGAGGCATCTTTTCCTGGCTGGGGCAACATAGGGCTCTACGTCGATCCTTCGCGCCTTGGATGCGCAGAGGAGATACTTGCCAGGTACAGGATCCCCTATACCGTGAATGGGGGTCCCAGGGTTTCGGAAACACCCCTCTGGAAGACGGCCTCTTCGGCGATAGAGGCTGGATCCCTTGGTTACCCCGCGGAGGAGACGGCACATATCCTCTCACAACCCTGGATCTCGCCCGCCGGGTTCCCGCTGTCAAGGTGCCTCAATGAAGGCCCCAGGGGGGAGGATGCCTGGAGATCCTTTCTTGGGGAACACGGGGACTCCGGGATATCGGCCTTTTTCGAGCGTATGGCCTCCTTCGTATCATTCATAGCCAGGGGCGGCACACCATCGGAACTACTGAGGTCTCTCAGGTCGCTTTCAGGGATGGGAGATCCACCGGATACAGGTCTTTCCATATCACGTTTCATTATCGACCACCCCTCACTGGATGAAACGGCCAGGCGCCTCAACGCAGCTGTGAGGGAACTGGACCAGAAACTCGAGAGAATGGCCGAAATGGAGACTGGCATAGGGCCAGCCGGCGTTGACACCCTTAAGGGGGGCGACGCCGTGGCCTTTCTCTCCGCCTGGAGCGAGAGGTCGACGGTCTGGCAGCCGCCGGGAAAGCGAAACAGCCTCCACCTGTACGCCGGAAGCCCCCCGGTGCTGGCCAGGCACAGGATATTCATAGCCACGGGTCTGACTGCTGACGCCTGGCCGGGGCGGCTTAGGGAATCCCCCCTGCTGAACGACAGTCACAAGGAGGCCATCCACAACAACCCGGATGCGGGGCTGTCTCCGTCCCACCTCCCCCTTCTCAGGGAAAAGAGGGTTCAGCGCGAGGCCCTGTTGATGAGAACGATAGCCACGGCAGACGAGCTTTGCATCGCTTCCCACCCCTCACAGGACGCTTCCGGAAGACCGCTGCAGCCCTCCCGTTTCCTGGATTCGGCCATCTCAAGGACTCCTGCGTGGGCGGTACATGCCGGCGGCGAGCCTCCGTTCTCCAGGTCGATGAGGGACGTGTTGCCGAGGGACGACGAAACAGTCATCGAAAAGGTGGAAGCAAGAAGTTCCGACCCGCCGCGGGTACCGGCAAGGATAAAAATGCTACCCCCTGCGACACCCTGGCCCTCCGGGATGGTGAAGAAGGTTCCGGTAAGCGGGATCGACACCTGGAAAGCTTGCCCTTTCAAATTCTACGCTTCGAGGGTCCTGAAGATAGAAAAGGGCCGCCCTTACGGATTCGACCCCCTTGAAGCGGGCAACCTCGTCCATGCCGTCTGGGAGAAGGTATGGCACGAGAGGATGGATACAGGGGGGAACCTCACCGGTCTTTTGGAAGACTGCTGGGATCAGGCGGTCGAAGAGCGTTACCCTTCCCTGAAGGAATTCCCCAGGCACATGTCCAGGCTTAAGAAGAATACCTGGAGGATGGCATCACTCCAGCAGGAGATGGAAGATGCCGGGCTTGCGGAGGCCAGGGTCTCCCAGGAGCGGGAGCAGATGATAGAGACCGATCTGAATGGAGTTCTTTTCCGTGGCAAGTTCGACCGGATAGACCTTCTGAAGGATGGCTCGGCGATCATCTTCGACTACAAGACAGGGCGGGGTAACGGCCTTGCAGGTTCGATGCAGCTTCCGGCCTACGCAGTTCTCCTGGAGAAGGCAAGGAATATAAAGACATCGGGGTATGCCTTCCTCTCGCAGGCCGACTGTTCCGTCACTGGCCGCCTGGAAGGCCCCGCAGGGGTGATCCTTGCCCGGTGGAAGAAAAGGAGCCGAAGCGGCCTGGCTGACATGGTCTCCCTGGCTTCGGAGACCCTCGGCGCCATGTCTGTGTCGGTTACGGAAAGCAGATTCCCCCCTGACTACACCAACACCGAGGCCTGCCGGTATTGCGAATTCCAGGAGATCTGCCGGAGAAAAGAATCTCCCGTAACCCCCCCTGCAGAGGAGGAAAAAGGCGATGCCGACTGATATCTTCAGAAGGTACCTTGAAGAGACGGCATGCCTGGAGCCCAGGCAGATCAAGGCCGTCATGGCTGACGACCCCCTGGTGGTAGTCAGCGCCGGGGCAGGGACGGGAAAGACCCTGACCCTGGCGTGGAGGTTCGTGAGGCTCGTGGCGGCGAACCAGATCCCCGTCGACAGGATCCTCACCATCACTTTTACCGAGAAGGCCGCCCTGGAAATGAGAGAGAGGATACGGCGGCTTATGGAGGAAGTCCGGGACGGCATCCCCGAATTATCTCATCTAATGGACGATCCCCTTTCACGACTGGAGGATGCCTACATATCAACCATTCATGCCTTCTCCATGAGGGTCCTTACCGAATGCGGCCTCAGCGCCGATGTCGACCCCGGTATCAGGGTGATAACCCCGCCTGAAGAGAACGCCTTCTGGCAATACCTGGAAAGGTCCATCGACCGGGAGACAACGCAGATCCTTGCAGAAACCCTCGGGGGGGAATGGCGCGAAAGGGCCGATGAGATCTTCTCTGCCGAAGGAACAGCCGACCTGGTGAATGCCTTCGGGGCAGGTGCCATCTGTGATGCTGCATCCTCGGCCATCCCGCTTTTCGAAAGCCGCGGCCTCGACCCCGAGGCACTATGGAATTGGGCCGACGAACTTCCAGAAAGGGACTCTGAACTTTCAACCGGGCTACTGGAGGTCTACACCCCTGAATGGCAGAACACCTGGGAAACCTGGATGAAAATGGTTCTCCCCGAAGCCGGGGGACCGGACATTTTCAGGAAAGACAGCACAAAATTCTCTGCAAGGGCGTCGGACTTCATGGAGTCCTGGGAGAACAGGCCAGAGAAGAGTGAACTCCCCCGCTTCGTGATGGCCCTCCTGGACAAGGAAGGCCTGTTGGGGAACCTCGCCGGAGCCACGGGCAAGTGTATGAAGGCCGTCGACGCGGCCTCCCTCTCGGTAACCGGGGAGAGCCTCAAGGATTTTCGTAATTCAAGGATACCCTGGGTCCCGGCGGCACAGTGGATCATGAAGGGTTTCACTGGCGCCGAGACCAGACTCCGCAGTCACCTCCTGAAGATCATCGCCTTGTGCTGGAGGCTTTTCGTATCCGCGAAAGCGGCAAGGGGCACCTTGTCATTCGACGACATGATACGGGGAGCCCGGGACGCGGTATCAGCCGAACCCTCATTCGCCGGGAAATTCCTTCATGTGATCGTGGACGAGTTCCAGGACACCAATTCAATTCAGGACGAACTGCTAAGCGCCCTGACCCCCCCGGGGGGCACCCTTTTCCTGGTGGGCGACCTGCAGCAGTCTATCTACCGCTTCCGGAATGCCGAGCCGGCTATATTCTGGAGAAGGATCAGGGAAGCCCTGACCAAAAACCCCGACTCACTGATCTCCCTCGACGTGACCTTTCGCTGCAGACAAAGCGTCATGGACAGGGTGAACAGCCTATTTGGCCACACCTGGAGAGAGGGGATCGCAAGATCGATAAAAATGGCATTCTCCCCCCTCGCCCCCCCCGGATCTAGGGATTGGTGGACCAAGCGCCAGGAAACCACCGTAAGCCCCTTCGAACTGGTGATACCCGACACAAGAGACCTTGAAGAGGAGCTGAACACCGCCGGGATCCGGGTCGCCGCTCTGAGGATACTTTCGGACAGGATCCTGGAGGCCATCGATAAAGGCGCCACGGTCTGGGACTCCGACGGAGCCGGGGGGTTCGATGCCAGGCCTGTTTCATTCCGCGACTTCGCGGTGCTTGTACCGACGCGGGCATTCTACGACCAGATCGAACAGGTATTCATCGAGGAAAGGGGTATACCTACCTATTTCGAGGGTAACCGCAACTACTTCGGCAGGGGCGAGGTACGCGACGCTATCAATCTTCTCGAGGCGGCGGCAGACCCCAATGATACCCTCGCCATGTCGTCATTCCTGGCATCACCGTTGAGCGGGCTGTCGCTGGAGGTTTCTGCAGAACTGATATCCCGGTCGGTGAGTGAAAGTGTCTCATTAAGAAAATTATTTTCCGAGGAATGCCCTGACGATGCCGCAAGATTCGAAGACCTCCGCCGGACCGGGCTGGCGGCAGGACCCTCCCTTGCCCTGGCAAAACTGCTGGATAACATTTCGGTCATCCTTTCATGTCCCGCCTGGAAACGGCCCCGGTTGGCCGCGAACCTCCGAAGGGCGGTGGACATGGCAAGGGAGTACGAAGCATCCATGGGGATGAGCCTCTCGGGGTGCGCTTCATATCTCCGCTATATGACCGTCAAGGGAATTGACTCCAAAGAGGCAGACACCCTGGGAGACCAGGACGACATGGTCAGGGTAATGACGGTCCACTCGGCAAAGGGGCTTGAGTTTCCCGTTGTTGCCGTGGCAGGTCTTGAGCAGGGGCTCAGGACCAGGAGCCAGGGCATCAGGCTTATCCCTTCGCCGCACCTGGGGATAGCCGCCACGGTCTTCCCCGACGGCTGGAACCCCGATAGGGATGAAAAACCGCTGGCAGGAACGATCCACGACATACTTGAGACCCTTGAGGCCCGGGAGGAGAAACAGCGTCTCCTCTACGTGGCAACCACCAGGGCAAGGGATTCCCTGATCCTCCTGGGGGCATGCCCCATCGAGGGAGGCATCCCCAGGGCAAGAAAACATTCCTGGCTGGAGACCGTCAGAGACTGGATGGGGATCGCGGGAGGCCTCAGCCTCTCCCCGGTTGCCGGGAGCGGGGTTTCAGTTCCCATCGCCTCGTCCATTCCCGCAACGACGTACAGGGGTGGCACCGTAAGGCTGCCGGAAAGAACGGGTGAAACCCTTGAAAGGATCAGCGCCACGGCCTACGCTCTTATAAGGTACTGTCCCAACGCCTTCAGAATGAGACACCGGCAAGGTCTGGGCATTTCATGGGAACTCAATTCCGAAGGTGCAGGAGGGGCTGACCTCGGAAGCCTTGCCCACTGGATCCTGAGACGGTGGGACCTGCGCCCCGAGACACTTTCCAGGTTCGACCCCCTCGGGGAAGGAGCAGGTCTGGCCACGATCCTTCCGCCGGAACTGAGACCCCCTTGGTCGGACATTTCCAGGATCGGTCCCCTGATGGACTGGCTGGGCCGTTTCGCTGCCTCGCCGATCGCCGAAAGGATCAGGCAGGCAAAGGATTGCCTGAAGGAGGTGCCTTTCAGGGTTCGCCTGGAGAGCGGCACCCTTATGGTGGGCTCTATAGATATCATGTGGAGGGAACATGGGACTATCTTCATCAGGGACTTCAAGACAGGGAAGACCGACGGCGCCCCTGAAGACCTGTACACCCGCCAGGTGCTTTTTTACTCGGTCGCAGCCCGGAGGCATTTCGGGGATGTCCCGGTCGATCTCGCTCTGATATCATTAAAGGATACCTCTGAAATACGAATAGAAACTTCGGCTATCGACCTGGAAGGATTGTTGGAAGACATCTCCGCGGCGGCGGCAATGGCCGTATCGGGACCGTTCCCGCCATCAAAAGAAAGATGCCCCTTCTGCCCCTGGAAGGGCGGGTGCTTTTTCGGGCAGGATCTTTCCAGGGTATGAACGGGTTTATTTGTTCGTTTTTTGGTTTTTTTATTGCAATATCATTTTGTGGACCAGGTCAGGAATTCAGGCAGACGGAAGGATGAGCTGTTTATGCACCCATACCGGAGAACCCTGTTTCCCGCCTTTATTGTTTTTTCTGTTTTTTTGTTTTACGGAGCTCTTTCCGCCGAAGAACTACCCTGGATAGAACACCCGGTAAAGCAGGGTGAAACCCTGGAAACCATCGCAGACAAATACGGCGTGGAGAGTTCATGGATAAAATGGGCTAACGAGCTCAAAGAATGCGAAGTCCCCTTCGAAAAGGAATTTATACTCGTCCCTCGCGACAGCAACCTCCTTATTGAAACCCTTGCCGAGGTAAGGGCAAGACGTAACGGTGATACCACCACCGGGTTATACCTTTGCGAAGAGGCCGACACTGAACCCGTAAAAGCAACCCGGCGCGACGAACCGGTATCGGATTACCCCGGCTTGGATAAACTGCTTGCCCTGGCAAGAACTTCAGTGCCCTCCAACCCATCGGCTCCATCAAGATCTTCCTCCTTTTCCCTCTTTTGGCCCGTTGAGGGAAAAGTCTTTTCTCGTTTCGGCCCCAGACGTGGAAGATTTCACACGGGCGTAGACATATCAGCCCCGAGGGGCACCCCGGTATACGCGGCCGCGGCCGGCACTGTTGTCCGGGCTGTATGGCGCAGCGGCTTCGGAAGATCGATCCTCATCGACCACGGTAATGGTGTTATGACCCGTTACGCCCACTGTGACACGATGATTTGCAAGGCAGGGGAAAAGGTATCGAAGGGTCAGAAGATAGGGACTGTGGGGAGGACGGGGAGGACCACTGGTCCCCACTTGCACTTTGAAGTTGTGATCAACGGCAAGCACCAGGATCCCGAAAAACATCTTCCGCCGAAAGGCAATTGAAAGGAGGCTTTACGCACATGCTTGAGGAAGGGATTAAAGCGCCCGCGTTCTGCCTGAAGGACAGCAACAGCAAGGAGAGATGTATCGAAGAATTCTCCGGAAAGTGGGTGGTTCTTTACTTCTACCCTAAAGACAATACGAGCGGATGCACCCTGGAAGCCATCGAATTCTCGGCCCTGGAGGATGAATTCCGCGGACTTGGAGCTGTTGTTATCGGTATAAGCCCGGACACCTGCGAAAGCCATGCCCGCTTCATCGGCAAACACAACCTTACCGTCATTCTCCTTAGCGACCCGGAAAAGAAGGTCCTTGAGACCTACGGTGCCTGGGGCATGAAGAAAATGTACGGAAGGGAGTCCATGGGTGTGGTCAGGAGCACCTTCCTTTTATCACCCGATGGCAAGGTTGCAAAAACATGGAAAAAAGTCAAGGCTGAGGGACATGCGGCCAAAGTCCTCGAGGCTCTGAAGGAGTTATCAGCCTAGTAGACGAAAATGTTCAAACCCCCTCTTTCGAGGGGGTTTTTCAGCAAAAAGGTCAGGCTTGGTTTAGTTTTTCAAACTCTTTTCAGGCGCAAACATGGCTCTTTCAAGGACTGACATGATATCATTCCGGCAGGGAGGTGATCCCCTTTGGACGAGTGGACAAGACCGGACCCTTTCAGGATGGCTCTGCTGACCATCGACATCCAGCGCGAGTTCCAGCCGGGTTTCCCCTCAGGAAGGCCCGATAACGCAACTGCCGTCCCGGCCGCAGCGGAGGTCACAAGGGCTTTCAGGAATGCCGGTAAGCCGATCATCCATATCGTCCGTCTCTACCTTCCAGACGCAAGCAACGCGGACCTCTGCAGAAGGTCCAGGATCCTTTCAGGGCCCCCTATACTGGCCCCGGGCTCGGAGTCAAGCCAGATAGCCCAGGAGCTGCTTCCTCTCCCTTCGGTCGTTCTCGACCACCATCTACTGCTCTCCGGCGGGGTCCAGGTGATCGGTCCCGCAGAATGGATCATCTACAAACCCCGTTTCGGCTCCTTCTATAAAACACCACTGGAAAGGCATCTCGCCGAATTAGGAGTGAACACCATTGTTGTCGTGGGATCCAACTTCCCTAACTGCCCCAGGACGACCATATACGAGGCAAGCGAGAGAGATCTCCGGATCGTGGCAGTTACCGATGCAATATCACTGCTTGACCACAGGGGCATTTGTGAACTTGAGGCCATCGGGGTACTGTGTATACCCTTGAAAAAGGCACTGGAACTGCTCTTTCCTCACTAAATACCCTCCCTTTTGATATAATGGTATGGTTGTGATAATCGCCTTCCAGGAGGGACCCCTTGGTGTTTCTTCTCCTTGAGGAAAATATGATGGTGCATATGGGCAGAGTCCTGGCCCTTGTCAGGTTCGAGGGCGAGACCGCCGTGCTCCTGAGGGATGGCTCTGTGATGGCAACGGGCTTCACGCCGCCGACCCTGGCCAGGAGGTCGGCCCGTTTCGTGGAGAAAGGTAAAGCATTGGCGCAGTCCCTGCGCCAGGGAGGAAAGATCTTATGACATCAGCATCAGCTTCCGCTTCAAGCCAGTACACAGCAAAGGATATCCAGATACTCGAGGGGCTCGAGGCCGTCCGCCGGAGACCGGGTATGTACATCGGCGATACGGGGTCCAGGGGCCTTCATCATATAGTCTACGAAGTCGTCGACAACGCCATCGACGAAGCCATGGCGGGCTGGTGCTCTAAGATCGAGATCAGGATACATGCCGACGGGCATGTATCCGTCGAGGACAACGGCCGCGGAATACCCACCGATCTGCACCCACAGACTGGCAGGCCCGCGGCTGAAGTGGTCCTCACGACCCTCCACGCCGGTGGCAAGTTCGACAAGAAATCCTACCAGGTCAGCGGAGGCCTTCACGGCGTGGGAGTCTCCGTCGTCAATGCCCTGTCGGAGTGGCTCAACCTGACGGTATGGAGAGAAGGCAAGGAGTGGAGGCAGACATACAGCAAGGGAAAACCTACCTCTGATCTTTGCTGTGGCGAGCCCACGGACAAGAACGGCACCCTCATTGAATTCATGCCCGACTCCTCCATCTTCGACGAGATAGAGTTCTCCTGGGAGACCCTGGCTGGAAGGTTCAGGGAGATGGCCTTCCTCAACCCCGGGCTTTCCATCGAATTGAAGGACGAGGTCTCGGAAACAGAGAAGGTCTTCCACTACGAGGGGGGTATCTCCTCCTTCGTGGAGTATCTTAACAGGGGGAAGAACACCCTCTTTGCTCCGCCGATCGTAATTTCGGGACAGCGCGAAGGCGTTACAGTCGAGATAGGCATCCAGTACAACGACAGCTACATAGAGAGGGTCTTCGCCTTCGCAAACCTCATCAATACTGTCGAGGGGGGCACTCACGTATCGGGCTTCCGGACGGCCCTTACCCGTGCTATCAATGAATCGGCCAGGAGGAACAAGGTCCTGAGGGAAAAGGACCCCAACCTCACCGGCGACGACCTGAAGGAGGGTCTCACTGCTGTCATCTCGGTAAAGCTCCCGGAGCCGCAGTTCGAGGGGCAGACCAAGACAAAGCTGGGCAACGGAGAGATAAAGGGGATCGTTGACTCCATATTCTACGACGGGCTCATGGCCGAGATAGACGAGCGTCCCGACATTCTGAAACCCGTCGTAGAGAAAGCCATTAAGGCCCGTCTGGCCAGGGAGGCCGCCAAGAAGGCGAGGGAGCTGGTAAGGCGCAAGACAGCCCTTGCCGGGCTCGACCTGCCCGGGAAACTGGCCGACTGTTCTAGCCGCAACCCCGAGGAGTGCGAGATATTCATCGTTGAGGGAGATTCCGCCGGAGGTTCCGCCAAGCAGGGGCGGGACCGCAACTTCCAGGCCATACTCCCCCTTCGGGGAAAGATACTGAACGTCGAGAAGGCCCGCATCGACAAGGCTCTGGACAACCAGGAGATCCGGACAATTATCCAGGCCCTCGGGGCGGGGGTAGGCGAAGATTTTAATGTAAATAACATCAGATATAATAAAACTTTCATTATGACCGACGCTGACGTGGATGGGGCCCATATACGCACCCTGCTTTTGACCCTTTTCTACCGCTTTATGCCCATGCTGATAGAGAGAGGGCACCTCTACGTTGCACAACCGCCCCTCTACAGGGTGCAGGCCGGCAAGGAGATCCACTACTGCTACAGCGAAAAGGAACTGAAGGCACTGCAGGATAGCATGAAGAGCCGCAAGTTGAGCATACAGCGCTACAAGGGCCTTGGGGAGATGAACCCTGAGCAGTTGTGGGAGACCACCATGGACCCGGCGACCCGGACATGCAAAAGGGTGGAGGTCGAGGACGCCGTCTCCGCCGATGAGTACTTCAGCATCCTCATGGGAGACAAGGTCGAGCCCCGCCGAGAGTTCATCGAGACCCACGCGAAGGAAGTAAGAAATCTGGATGTTTAGAAATCCGTAACTCGTAACCCGGAAAGGCAAAAGAGCAAGGCGGCATGCTGCAGTCGGCAGGCATCAGGAAAACATGGGAAGAACGAGCGTGGGACGCCAGACGGAAGACGAAAAACCAAGGCATCACTTGTTATTCCGAGAAGCCAAGCGACGAGGAATCCCGGTCTGGATCCTTAATAAGCAAGAACTTCTCACCACAGACAAGGCACCTTGGCTGGCGTACCGCCAGCCAATGTTAATTCAAAAATGACATATCAACGACCAGGCCGGGGTTACTAGCCCCGGCCTGGTCGTTGGTGGCACAGGTCTTCTGGGAGGTGCTTCTCTCAAAAACCCGAGAGTTCCAAAGAATCCATAGTAGTTATGGTGCCCTCGTGAGAGTAGTAATAAAGCCCGGCGTGCCTCTCGCTCCCATGCGCGGTTATTACGACGAAGGTCATTGTCTCCAGATCGTTATTATTATCGATCCACGTGCCGGAGTTGACATAAACGGCTTCCTTTCCGTCGTGGGTCTCAGACGGGATCATCCTGGGTTCGTGTGAATGGCCAAAGATCACGATCCTCTTGTCGGATCCGGGGTTTTTGAAGTACTGCACGTTCGCCTGCTCGTCGGTCCCCGCCCCCGAGGCCGAATTGACGATAGCTTCCCTGACAGGAATATTGACTGCCACCCTGTTGAGAGCCTGCCGTTCGTCCCACGTGTCCTGTATCCCTTTGAACAGATTCACTTCGATGTCTCCTCCGGCCTCCGCCTGAACGGGAATAACGTCGCTCATGGCATAGGTTTCAGTGAATCCGTCGATGTTGGTCCTTATGATCTTCTCTTCGAATCCTTCCTTTATGGGAAGGGCTTTCATCACTCCGTCCCATACTTTCCAGTAGAGGAACTCAAGGTTCTGGCTTTCTCCCAGAGAATTCGGGGTGACGACCGGCCTGATCTTGCTGGGCTCGGGCTTGCCTTCAACAACTGAGAGCGTTGCGATACGGGTGAAGAAATACCCCGGAGGCAGGATCGAGCCTGGGGCTATGGACCGGTTCGAAATGGGATCCGGCGCACAGAAGAAATTGTAGCGATGGCCGTGCTCGATGGCTATTTCAGGATACTCGGCTGGCGAATAGGTCCCGAGCCCCAGATCCTCGTCGCGCACTTCGATCATTCCAGGGAAAATGGTCTGGATGCTCTCAGAGGTGACAAGCAGGTCATGATTGCCCGGAACATAGACCACCTTGATCTTGCCATCCCGGATCATGTCGTTGAAAGAGTCCACCACGTCTCTGTTGTTCGCGGCGACGGACTGCACGAACTCCTTCTGGCTCTTTCCGGCGTAGGTGTCCACGCCGGCGGGGATGAACCACTCGTCGACCAGGTCGCCTGCGATGACGAGTTCCTTGATGTTCGGAGCGCGCCTAAGTTTCTGAAGAAAGTCGATAAGGGGAGCGCGGTTCTTTTGAGTCTCCGCATACCGGTCGTCCATCCCCAGGTGGAGGTCGCTGATGACGACGATAACGGAACGCTCGTCGCCAAGCCCCGGAATGCCGCCCTCATCGAGGG
>JAAYDT010000095.1 GCA_012729145.1 Synergistaceae bacterium
AACACCAAAGGCCCGGGGGATGCAAGTTCAGGAAAATACGGCCTGAATTACACGAATACAGTCCCTTTTGCCGTTATCTCTACAAGGCTGTGGGAGAAAAAGGCCCTGGTTACCTCTTCACCTTTTTTCTCCACCACCACGGTGGTTATGTCGGGGCCGCCAAGAGCAGGGCCTCCACCGGTCTCCAGTCTGACCTTGATCCTTCCGCCCTTAACCAGGCCAAGATCTTTTCCCTCGCCGGTCAACAGAAGGGCCAGGGCAAGGGCTGTACTGCCCGTCCCGCAGGTGGGCTCGATGTTACCAGTGAGAACCCCGTGGGGGAAGACCGCCCTCAGATGCCCCTTGTGGGCGGGCGATCTGTCAAAGAGTGAAAAATGAAGGGTGGAGGAGTAACCCTTCTGGTGGAAGAAGGCCTGCGCCTCGGATATGGCCTTCACGGCGGCGGTGTTCATCTCTTCGAAGTCGGCCTCGGGGTAGTGTTCCTTCAATTTCGGAGCTTCCTGGACAAGGTAGTAGCCGGACTTGAAGGCCTGGATCCCGTCGAGGTCCACAGGCATGACCCCGTCGCCGGCCAACATCCGGGCAAAGGAGGTCATGTCGCTTTCGGCCTTTCTGAACTTGCCGCCTTTTGTCTTATGGACCGTCACCGTGGAAGGACCCGACTCCAGTTCAAGGGTAACCTCGAATTCCTGTGGAGCGGTCTTCACCTTGAACCACTTTACCAGGTCCGTATCCACCAGGGCCTTTCCCAGGACCTGAGTGAAACCTCCGCATGCAGGGATGAAGTTACGGTTGGTAATATCCACCACGAGAGCCCGGATGGTGTTGGCCTTTCCCGAGGGGTAGAGAAAGGCGGCCTGGTCGGCGTAAAGTCTCTTCCGGTCGAGAACGGTGAGGGCCGTCTCAAGCACATGAGATTCCCTTCTGACCTGCCTTCCGTCGAAGAGGAGGATGGTGTTGCCTCCCATGTGACCCTTGATGAAATCGAGCTCCATCGTTTTCGGCTCCTTTCGGTCATCTCCTGTTCCGTAATTTTACAGGAAAAGGCAAAACCTTAAAGGCGTGAACGGTAAACAGTGAACAGTGAACGGCAAAAAAGGCCGAAGATCGATCCTCCGGCCTTTGAGCATTGGTTTCTCTTTCTGCTTCACTGCTTTCGTTTAAGAGGTCTCCCAGGAGGAGTGCCAGGGGGTACCCCTCGTTAAAGAACCTCCCGAGTTTAATCCCCTCGGGACTTTGATCCTTCCGTTCACCGTCGACCGTTTACGGTTTACGCTTTTTCCCCTTGAACGTAACGCCTCTAAAACCTCATGCTGTAGCTGATCACGATGATGTGGGCATCCATGTTGCTGGTGCGCGAATCGGGTATTCCGTCTCCGGGCCGGCCAGCTATGGTCCTGTCGTCGGCCAGCAAATAGGTGTAGGCAAGATCCCAGGTTCGGTCGTTCTTAGTGTAGCCGAACCCTATGGAGAAAAGCTGTCGGTCGCTCATGGGAGCCTGAAAGTCGACTGCGCCGTCCGGCGAAGGCTCCTGGTCGTAGGTGTAGCCGAACCTCCAGGTCCACTCGGGGCTGTACCTGTACTCAAGCCCCAGCTGGTACCTCCAGACGTTCTTCCAGTTCTTCACTGAAGTGGATGGGTTGGGGAGCATCCCGAAATCGTTCTCGAAATGTATCGCCAACCTGTCATAGGAGCTCCATCCAGTGTAGACCGCTCCCACCTCAACGTTAAGTTTAGGAGTTACCTGCCTGCTGAGGCCGAACAGGAACATCTCGGGCAGGGTTAGATCTCCCCAGGCATCCGTAGAGCCGACACCCTGTATGTCGGCGGTTCCCGAGATGGTCAATTTTACCTGGCTCCTGTAGTGAAGCCCTATCCGGGTCGCCTCGTCCAGTTTGTAATGGAGTCCCACGTTCCAGCCGTAGCCTATGTCGTCTCCAAGGAGCCTGAAGTCTGTTCCAATAAATCTTCTCGCCCCGTACTCGAACCACAGCGCCTCGACCCCGACGGAAAGGGACAACCGGTCGTTCACCTTCCAGGCCAGGTTGGGGTTGATGGATACGGACTGGATGTTGGCGTAGTAGCTGTTGTAGCGCCCGTACCAATCGGGCGGGAAGTCGGTGCCGAGACCGAAGCGCGTCATGAGGCCCACGCCGAACCAGAGGCGGTCACTCAACTGTCGCGTGTAGTAGAAGTGAGGAGGGATGAAGGTGTGGTCGATCATGCCAACACTATCACCGCCTATCTCCGTCAGGGTCCCTCCCGGCATGATGAAAGCCAGCCCCGCCATCATGGACGAGTCCGGAATCTGGGTGATGCCCGCCGGGTTAAAGGCTATGGCGGAGGGGTCGTCGGCCCGACCGGTCATGGCGCCCCCGAGGGCGTTCCCTCTGGCACTCCAGTCGTAAAGAGCAAACCCGGCCCCCAGTGCTGTTCCGCACCCAAGGGCTGTCATGATGATCGCCGAAATAAGAATAAGAACAGGTCTTTTCAAGAAGCACTCCTCCTTTTTTATCCTGTCAGGTGTCGCATGGTCACGGGAACAGCCCTAATATTGGAAGCCTTCCAGCTTGTCGTCACCCATTACTCCTCTGACAAGCTCCTCCATAGCCCTTTCGATGCGCCCCCACCCCTCTTCGGATGAGATGTCTATCCCCAGGTAGGCCTCCGATGTCCGTGCCCTGAGCATCAGAAAGGTGAGACCCGCCGAGAGAAGGGCACCCAGGGCGGCAACATCCACCCTCTCCGCTTCAGGGGCGGACCTCACCAGGGCCTCTATAAGGTCCGCTCCCTGCCTCTCTCTCTTCCGTGCCGATGCCTCGGAGAGTTCGTTCCTTGATACCAGTTCCCCAAGGAGCAGTTCCTGGGCTGATGTCGAATCCCTTAGCTCCCGAATGTAGCCCTTGAGAAGGGCCACGGCGAGTTCGGAAGCTCCGGGAGGCCGGTTATCCCCTTCCGCCTTTTCGACCAGATCCTCCATCGAGGGCCAGTAATCGCCCCCTGAAGCGAACTCCCTCAGAAGCCCTGGAAGATCTCCGAAGTAGCGGTAGATCAGGACCTTGTCGACGCCGGCTCTCCGGGATACGTTGTTGACCCCGATGCCTCCGAACCCCTCTTCTGAAAGGATCTCGCCCACCGCTTCAAGGATCTTTTTCCTGGTCTCCTCTTTATCGCGCATGGCACCTCCTGTCACCAACCGGTGACATAAACCGATGATATTATCGGATTTCTCCTCTTGTCAAGGAAGAGGCAATATTGAATTCGTAAAAGGGACGTTCATAGTAATATAAGTAGCGCCGGGACACTTGCGACAACACTTCACGAAATGAGGCGGACATGGCGGAACAATACGGAAGTTTCTACCCCTGGCAGGTAAAGGCCTGGGAAAGGATCAGGAACAGGGACGCCGTCCTGGCCGCGCCAACCGGGTCGGGCAAGACCTGGGTGGCCTACCTGTGGTCGGGCCTAATGGACCTTGATGGTCATATCTGGCCGCCGGACACGAGGCGGATCATCTTCACCGCCCCCATAAAGGCCCTGAGCAACGAGCGCTACCTTGAACTCAGGCGGATGGGGCTTGATGTGGGCATAGAGACGGGCGACTTCAAGAAGAACGAGAACGCACCGGTCATCTGCTGCACCCAGGAGATCTACACCCTCAAGTACGCCGGCTCGCCGGGATTGAGGGTCGTGATCGACGAGTTCCACTACATCTTCGACGACCCCGACCGTGCCCGGACCTATATCGAGGGAATTGTCTCCACAAACCCCGACTCGCCTATACTGGTCATGTCGGCCACTTTCGGGGGCGCCCGCTCTGTCGGCGATTACCTCGGAGAGATAACCGGAAGACCATTCACGGTCTACGAGGGGCAAGAACGTGTGACAAAACTGGTATTCACACCGAAGAAGCCCGCCACCCTTGAAAGACTTCATGACGCCCTGGTCTTCTGCTTCTCCCAGAAAGGAGCTGTGGACCTGGCCTACAAGATAGCCCGCAGACGCCCCCGGAAGGGAAAGGCCCACAGGCAGCGGCTCTATGAACTGGCCGAGATCCTTGATGTACGGGATGTCCACATGCCTCTTCTGAGGGGCGTTGGAGTCTACCACGGAGGGATGTTGCCGAAGGAGAAGCTCCTGGTGGAGTCCGCCTTCAGGGAAAGGATCCTGGACGTGGTCTGCGGTACGAACGCACTTGCCCTGGGGGTGAACCTCCCTGCAGAGTACGTCATCTTTGCCCAGCTCGTCAGGTACCACGACAGGGAGCCCATATCCAGGAACGAGTTTCTGCAGATGGCGGGAAGGGCCGGTCGTAAAGGCCTCTTCGAAACAGGTTACGTGACCTGGCTCAACCGTTCCCCCCAGGAATCCAAGGGCTTTGATACCGGGAAGGTCTTCCGGCAGCTGACAGCGGCCCCTCCGGAAAGAGCCTCGGTAACACTCAGACCGGATTATGGAAGACTGCTGAAGGGACGGAGAACGATCAGTGACGAGGCTGAGTACATAGCCGACTTCTCACTGCCCCACGGGGATGAACGTATCGTGGAGGGTGAGCTCAGAAGGGGCCTAAAGTTCATAGAGAGATCTATCCGCGAGATGGTGACCCCCGACCGGAGGGAACGATTCAGGGAGATCCTGGCCGACATCTGGTATGGAGAGATGGAGATCGGCGAGAACCTCGAGATGGCCTGTCTCTTTCTGGAGAACGGAAAGGCCGATGCCCTTACGGCCGCCCAGGTGATAAATCTCTTCGAGAAGAGCTACCTCAAGTCGCTACTCAAGGTCAAGCGCTTCTCCAACCATCTCCCCCCGGGGTACGAGATCACGGGGATGCGCTACCTGGACCGTACCGTGGAAGAAATCGACGGAACGATCTACGGCTTCGAGGAGAAGATCCAGGAGATAGAGGACAGTTCGCTGTAAGGCCTGCAGCCAGTAAGGCGAACACCGGGTAATTTCCTTGCAGCTTCCCGTAGGCCTGCTGGCCTCAAGTCTATGGGGGTTTACAATACCCCTAATTACTGGAACCGGAACTTGACTGTCTCGTCTTCAACCAGTTTCCCACGGGAATCAAGAATCACGGTTCTCAATTCAACATCCACCCTTGCCTCGTCAATGGCCGCCTCAGCAAGCTGTGCAAGACCTCCGCAGCAGGGGACCTCCATCCTGACGACTGTTATCGAGGGCGAATCGTTGACCCTGATGATCCTCGCAAGTTTTTCCCTGTAGTAGTCTGCGTCATCAAGTTTGGGACACCCCATGAGAAGGATGCGGCCTCTGACGAAACGGCCATGAAAATCCGGAGAAGCAGCTGCCGAGCAGTCCGCTGCCAACAGAATATCCGCACCCTTCAGATAAGGGGCGTTCTCAGGTACAAGTCTCAGCTGGACGGGCCAGTTAGCCAGTTCCGAGGAGACAGCCTCTTCCGATCGGAGCTGAGGCTTGCTTGAAGCATCGCAATGAGTTTCAAGGATCCCTTCCAGGGATCTAGCCATGGTGCCAGGGCATCCGCAGGGTAGAGTCTCCTGTTCTTTCTTCGAACCCATGTTCTCCTTGACGGCCTCCTCATCGTAGGGCTCTGCCTCACGCTCAATGAAGGATATGGCTTCCTGGGGGCACTCCCCTATGCAGTCTCCCAACCCGTCGCAGTAGGAGTCGCTAACAAGCTTTGCCTTGCCTTCTATGATCTGGATGGCCCCTTCGTGACAGGCTTCTGCACACTGGCCGCAGCCATCGCATTTGTCTTCGTCGATCTGGATGACCCTTCTGAAAACCTTCTCCGCCATAGTGAACACCTCACAGTTTATTTTAGGTATTATGGTACCAAAATAAGAAACTGTGTCAATAGGCCCAGACGGGGATCGTCCACTGTGCGGACCTTATCTCTCTCCGGTGATCCCTGAAGTGTGGATCGAAGGATGAAAGGAAGGTCCAGAATGAGGACGAGTGGTCTCTGTACTCAAGGTGGCAGAGCTCGTGGAGGATGATGTAGTCCACCAGGGGAGGTTCAAGAAAGAGTAGTTTCTGGTTCAGGCTGATTTTTCTCTTCGAATTGCAGCTCCCCCATATCCTTTTCTGGTTCCTGAAAGTGAAGGAAGCGGGCCTAAGTCCTGTCTTAAGCGACAAAACCCTTGCCCGAGGGAGCAGATGGGAGTCAGCTATAGAGCGAAGGCGGGAAACGGCGTTCGGGCCCTCGAGGTCCAAAGACTTCTTCAGGGAGGGGAAAAAGTACTCTTTCGGAGGCAAAGTCCCGCTTGCAGTCACTGCCTGGGGCGCTACCTTTGAAAGGGTCTTTTCGATCCATTGGCGCTTCTCATCGATCAGGGAGGGTATCCTCTTCTTGCTGAAGTTACGGGGTATTACCACAACAAGTCCTTCAGGGGGAGCAATCCGTAAAGTCACACGGCGTGCCCTG
>JAAYDT010000014.1 GCA_012729145.1 Synergistaceae bacterium
ATATTGAAGAAGGGCTTTAGAGAACAGGGGGCATGCCGAGAAACAGGAACTAATCCGAGATGAATTTCAGCGCGACCGAGTTGACGCAGTAGCGCAGCCCCGTCGGGGGTGGCCCGTCGGGAAATACATGCCCGAGATGGGCATCACACCTTGAGCAGAGTACTTCGACCCTGACCATTCCCAGGGATCGGTCCTCGCGGGTCCAGACGTTTTCAGGAGACACTGGCTCAAAGAAGCTCGGCCAACCACTCCCCGAGTCGTATTTCGCAGAAGAGCTGAAAAGGGGGTTCCCGCATCCTGCGCACTGGTAAGTGCCTTTCTCCTTGTGGCCATAGTATTTTCCCGAGAAAGGGATCTCCGTTCCCCCTCTTCTTGTTACGTAGAACTGTTCGGGCGTCAGAATGGACTTCCATTCTTCGTCTGTTCGGGTTATTTTCTCATAGGGCAAAACTCTCGCCTCCCCGTTCTTTTGCTGGCGATCAGGCCTGTTGCTCTGGAGACCGTACCCGATGGAAAGGGTGGCTATGATAAGGAACATGGTAAGAAGAGCGCTCTTTGGTTTCAATGGGAACTCCCGATGATGTAATATTTGAAAACATTTTTATATTTTACCATTCCATGGGAGATGTCGTTCCAGGGGCCTCTACTTCTTCAGGTTTGGGGGATCTGTATGGACTGGCTGGTCCGTTTCTTTTCTCTTTTTCTTATCGGGGTGCCAGGATGGTTGATCTTTCGTGCTTTCAGGGTGCCTGCAGCGATAATGGTGGGGGCCATGGTATCGGCTGCCTTCTTTGCGGTCAAGGGATGGATGGTCCCCCTTCCCCCAGTCGGGTCGAGCCTGATCTTCCAGGTGATCCTGGGAATGTTCATCGGCATTCGTTTCACCAGCCAGGCGGGTAGTGAGCTGAAGAGCAGTCTGGGTGTGGCCCTTCTTGCGGGTGTCTGGTGGATAAGCTTTCCTTTCGGGCTTGGATGGATCGTGAGCAGGTGGTTCGATCTTGCGCTGCCCACCTCGGTACTGGGTACCGTTCCTGGGGGTATTGCAGAGATGAGCCTGCTGGCGCTCTCGCTCAATGCTGATGCGGCACTGGTGGCCCTGATGCAGTTCTTCCGTCTCTCCTCGGTGCTGATAGCCATGCCAGTGATCTCATCGAGGATAAACAGAAGCCTCGAAAGTGGCATCGACAAGGCCCCTCTTCAGAAAAAGTGTTCCCGTGCAGAGTCACGGGTGAAAGAGGTGCCGAAACTGCGGATTGGCGGGGCAGCCCTGACCCTGTTCATTGCCGTGACCGGGGGTGTCCTGTTTTACATGCTCCGAATTCCCGTTGGAGGTTTTGTTGGCTCAATGATCTTTACCGCCGCAGCGGCAGGGTTCGGGCTTCCGGTCTGCCCTCTTCCGCTGGTGCTGAGGCATGCGGGTCAGTTGGGTCTCGGGGCCCTCATAGGGCTTAACGCAACACCGGAGACGTTATCCACTCTGGCCGAAATGTTCCTGACCATACTGGGAACGACGGCGACCATGCTGGGATGGGGGATCATTCTCGCCTTCATTGTTCAGAGAGTAACCGGATGGAACCTTATGACCTGTCTTCTTGCGACCTGTCCCGGTGGGATAACCCAGCTGGCCTCGATCGCTGAGGACCTGGGCGCCGACCCGCTCAAGGTCAGTCTGCTTCACCTGGTGAGGTTGTTCACCATCTTTGTGGTCCTGCCGCCGCTCATTAAAGTTTTACTTTGACAGGAGTTGTAACTCCTTTCATTTATTGACGCTGCCCTGGAAACAGGTGGACAAGTGATCACTGGGCTCCTTTCAGAAGATCCAGGGCATCGTAGGAAATTACCAGATCCGCTCCAGCCCTTAAGATGGAGGTGTGGGCCTCAAGCATGGAGGCTCTCCCTTCCGCTATTCCTGTAGCAGCAGCGTGTCTGAGCATCATGTACTCTCCGCTCACCATGTAGGCGACAAGGGGGAGTTCCGTAGAGGACCTGGCGGAGAGTATTACGTCAAGGTAGAAAAGAGCGGGTTTGACGACGAGCCCCTCCGAGCCCTCAGATACATCTCTCCTGATCTTTTCCATTGCTCCTTCCCTGTCCCAGGGTTCCAGCTGGAGGTCTCCGAAAGAACTTTCGGTGATACCCGTAGATCTGTTAAAAGGGCCGTAAAGGGAGGACCTGAATTTGGCCCCGTAGGAAAAGACCGCAGTGTCCTCCAGGCCGTTACTCTGCAGGTATGAGCGGATAGAGGATATTGCCCCGGGTCTCAACAGGAAGGGGAGGACGATCCCGGCGCCGGAAGTGGCAAGGGTTGCGCATATCTTGCAGAAACGATCAGTGGTCAGTTCCCAGTCGATCTCACCATTATTGCCCACGCAGCAGTTGCCTCCGTGCTCAGTGTAATGGGCCAGGGTAACATGGCCCCAGAAGCGGCATTCCGGGAAAGAGCGGGAGAGTTCCCTGATAGCCGTGCAGACAGGAGAATCCGGGTCGGAGGCAGCGGAAGCTTCGTTATCCCTTGCCGTCGATGCGGTCCCGAAGACCAGGAACTCCCTCACTCCCAGTTCGGTGGCCCCTCTAGCGTAGTCCAGGGCCCTTTCGATGCCAAGATGATAAACGCCCGACATTCCCGGTGATGGATGCATCTGGTCGCGCTCTTGACCAATGAATAGAGGCAATACAAGCCGTTTCGGGTCAATGGAGTCTGCTGTGTTCCTCGAAGACTTTTCTCTCATACCACAATTCTACATTCAGATCGGACCGTAATCCATCAAATGATCAAGACTGTTATGTCCCACTAACGCGGTCTCTTCCTGACAAGATCCAAATATGAAAAAGTGTATCGCCCATTTGACAAAAGACAGAAGTGCAAGTTAGTATAAAAACCATGCAGGAAAACCTGCAAAAATTTTTATTGCATGCAGGAAAATATTCAAACAATCTCATGATCCCGGGAGAGAGGGAAAAAGATGATCGGTGAACGAATAGCCGAGAAGATGCCGGTCCTTACCCAGGGGCAGAAGGCGATCGCGAGATTTCTTCTTGACAACCCCAGAGATTCGGCCTTTATGACAGCCTCGCAGCTTGGCGAGAGGACGGGGGTTAGCGAGTCGACTGTGATCAGGTTCGCCTCTTTGCTGGGATTCGACGGTTATCCCGAGATGCGCTCGGCAGTAAGAGACCTTCTCATAGAACGTTTTTCTACCCTTGAAAGGCTAAGGGATTACGACCGGACCCAGGAGGGTAATTATATTCACCGGGCTATCGAAGAGGATATCAGGACACTTTCCGAGGCCCAGGCCCAGGTGGACATCGCCGGGATCGAGGAGCTGGGGAGAAGGATCGTCGGATCAGAACAGGTAATGGTGGCGGGTCAACGCAGTTCCAGGGCTCTGGCCTTCTATCTTTTTTATTACCTCTCATGGCTCTTCCCGAACGTCCACCTCCTGGAGCCCGAGACATCCATCGAAAAGGTGACCAATGCTTCCAGTAAAGGCCTGGTGATCGGCATCAGCTTCCCAAGGTATACCAGCTGGACCCTGGAGATCCTTCGGTATTCCTACCAGGCAGGCATCCCTACAGCTTCGATAACAAACGACTTTTCAAGCCCCCTGGCGACCTGGTCTGACGTGGTGCTCACCGTGCCATGGAAGCCTCTTTCCTTCATCGATTCTTTCACTGCCCCCATGAGCGTGGTCAACTGTCTGATCCTCGCGTCAGCGAAACAGCTGGGGGACGCCGTTCCGGAGAGGCTTGAGAAACTGGAAGAGGTTTGGAGCAGGAACAGGGCTTATGTAAACCAGGTAAAAGAAAGCGATAGTTAAAGAAGATCCTCCAAGACAAGCCATAAAAGGAGATGGAAGCCGTGGATCGTGGCAGAAACCTGTTCCCGAGGAGTTTCAAGGAGGAGCTTCCTCTGGCTGTTCGTGCGGAAGGGCTCTATATCTATGACGAAGAAGGCAACCGTTATATTGACGGGTGCAGCGGAGCCCTGATCTCCAGCCTGGGGCACGGGGTCAGGGAGGTAACCGATGCAATATCGGAACAGCTAAGGACCCTTTCCTTCGCCCACCCTTCAAGGTGGCGGAACAGGGCCATAGAGGAGGCGGCCGAGGAGGTGGCCTCCGTAACACCCGGAGACCTTAATTACGTCTGGTTCGTAAGCGGCGGGAGCGAAGCCACGGAATCAGCTGTCAAGATGGCCAGACAATATTTCATCGAAAAAGAAGGGGAAGGTACTTCCAGGCACCTTGTAATAGGAAGGTGGAACTCCTACCACGGAAGCACCCTCGGTTCTATGGCCTTCGGGGGTAATGTCCCCAGGAGGCGGTTCTATTCACCCATGTTCAAGGATCATCCCAAGATCCAGACCCATTACTGCTATCGCTGCCCCTTCGGTCTCGATTACCCCTCTTGCGATGTCAAGTGCGCCAGGGAACTTGAGAATGCCATAAAGATAACAGGACCCCAGTACGTTGCGGCCTTCATTGCCGAGCCGGTCGTGGGCTCGACCGTTGGCGCCCTTGTCCCGCCCGATGAGTACTGGCCCACAATAAGGGATATCTGTGACAAATACGGCGTCCTTCTGATCGCCGACGAGGTCATGACAGGTTTTGGAAGAACCGGGAAGGCCTTTGGTGTGGACCACTGGAATGTGGTCCCCGATATAATGGCCGCCGCAAAAGCCATGGCTGCAGGTTATGTCCCCACCGGGGGGGTCTTTGCCAGCGAGAAGGTCGTGGAGGTCTTCCGGAAAGGGAGCGGTGTCTTCGTGCACGGTCACACCTACAACGGGAATCCTCTCTCTGGGGCTGCCACTGCGGCAACACTTCGTTACATGAAGAAGAACGGTCTTTTCGAGAATGCCCGTATGCAGGGAGAAATATTGGGAGAAGCGCTTGAATCCCTGGTCGAGATCCCCATTGTGGGAGAGGTAAGGGGGAAGGGGCTCATGAGAGGAGTGGAGATCGTCTCCGAGAAGGTCTCCAGGAACCCCTTTCCCAGGGCAAAAAGGGCTTCAGCGGTTGTCACTGCTGAATGCATCAGGCGCGGCCTTGTCATATATCCATCGGGCGGGATGGTCGATGGCGTTGATGGGGACAATTTCATGATAGCTCCGCCGCTCAACGTTACGTCGGAACAGGTAGGGGAGATAGTCGCGATCCTGAAGGAGGGGCTTAATGCGGCAAGCGACATTCTCCTCACGGCGCCCGTTTGAGAGGGAGGTGAGCAACAGCGAGATAGAGGCCTTGCTAGAGGAAAGACAGGGAAAGACCCAGATCCGAAGAAAAGGAGGAATGACCTATGAAAAGGTTCATGCTGCCCCTGGCGGTAGCAGCTCTTGTATTCTTCGCGGGATCGGCCTTTGCTGTCACCTTCATCACCATAGGTTCCGGCGGAGTTGGCGGGACCTACTACCCCCTTGGCGGCGCCATGGCCGAAGTTCTGAACAAGGCTGGAATAGACGTCAGGGCCACATCACGTTCGACAGCGGCTTCGAGGGAGAACTGTCGCCTGTTAGCCGATGACAAGATCCAGCTCGGCATGTCCATGGGGTCCACGCTCTACCAGGCCTACACGGGGACAGATGCCTTCGAGGAGGACGGGAAGCTTGAACTGAAGATACTCTTCAACATGTACCCCGCTCCGCACCACCTTGTGACGATAGAAGGAAGTGGTATCGAGACCTTCTGGGACATCAAGGGCAAGAAGGTCTCCCTTGGAGCACCTGGTGGCGGAGACCAGGTCCTCACTCGAATGATCCTCAAGGCTGCAGGAATAGATCCCGAAAAAGACCTCCAGGCGGCCCAGCTGACCCAGCCTGAAGGAGCCATGGCGCTGACCGACGGTAACATCGATGCCGTTTTCTGGAACTTCGCAGCTCCAGGCGCCTCCGTGATGGAGGTAGAGGCCACCCGCAAGGTTAAACTCATCCCCCTTCCTGAAGAAGTAGTCCAGAAAGTCGTGGAAGACAACCCCTTCCTGCTTCCTTTCAACTTTAAACCCGGTATATACAGATCAGTCGACAAAGATGTGCTCACCATTGCAGACGGTAATTACATGGTAGTCCGCGCGGACATGGACGAGGAACTTGCCTACAATCTCCTGAAAACCTTTATTGAGAAAAGGGATGAATTCATGGACGTAACGCCCCAGGCTGCCAACTTCATCCCCGACCTGGCGAGCAAGGGG
>JAAYDT010000015.1 GCA_012729145.1 Synergistaceae bacterium
CGCAGGGGTATCGGCCAGGACATCCTCGGGTTCCCCGTTACTCTCTCCATAGGGGGGAGCTTCCTGAACCCCGGTGAGGGGAGCAGGCTGGAGGAGGCACTGGCCGAGGCCGACCGGCAGATGTACCAGGAGAAGACCGTCAAGAAGGAGAGGAAATAGGCAAAGGGGACCTTTTAGGTTAAAATTGGTCGGGCAAAACCTTACCGTGATCACCAGGGAGAATCTTGCTCACCAGGGAGAATAATTTGGACAGATACCGCTCGGTCTTTCTCTCCGACCTGCACCTCGGGACGAGATGGAGCCGCCCCGAACCGCTCAGGAAGTTCCTCGGAAAAGTCCAGTGTGATTTTCTCTACCTCGTAGGGGATGTTATTGACGGCTGGAAAGTGTCCCGTCTCTCCCACTTGAGCGAATCCCACAGGGATATCCTGAGGAGACTCGGTTCCATTGCCCGCGTGACGGAAGTCACCTATATCACAGGCAACCACGACGAGTTCCTTGACCGTCTCCTGGGTCTCAGGAAGGCCAGAATGTTCTTCAGGGACAGGGTCTTCCACAGGACAGCCGACGGAAGAAGCTTTCTTGTCTCTCACGGAGATGAGTTTGACCGTGTGGTCAACAGGTCGAGGGTCCTGAACGCCATTGCCGAAAAGACCTATGACCTGACCCTGTGGATCAATGGTGGCATCAATACGGTACTCCCCCTGGTCGGCATGCGCAGGCGCTCCATCGCCGGTTTGCTGAAGAGGAAGTTCAAATACCTTGCCGGGACCTTTAGCGGTTTCGAGAGCAGGATCATCGCCGAAGCCAAGAAGGCTGGGCTCGATGGAGTGATATGTGGCCACCTTCACAACCCCTTCATAAGGAACGTCAGGGACGTACTTTTCTGCAACTGCGGCGACTGGGTCGAGAACTGCTCGGCCCTTGTGGAGCATATCGATGGCCACCTGGAGATGCTGCGCCTTGATGAAGCCGGCAACCTCGGACCCGCAGCGGGGGCGTTGAATACTCCGTGAATCGAAAAGACGTGAAAAGTAAGACGTAAAACGTAAGACGTGAGATGTAACCAACCGTGAGGACTTTCCCGTCTTTTATGATTGGAACTTAAGATTTACGATTCACGAATCACGGTTCACTGTTCGTTGCCTTTCCTGATGCCTGACGCCTGCTTTTCTGACCTTTCATTTTACTTCTCACGTCTGACATCTCACGATCTTTTTCCCTTGACGCCCATCCGGGAAAGTGGTATAAAACTTCCCAATACAGAAAAGCGGAGGCATCGATGAACAGGAACTCAGCAGTCTCCAGCAACTTCGGTTTCGTCTATTTTTACGCCAGCGTGGGACCCCCTCTGAGGGCCGGCGCCTAGGCGTCTGTGGTCTTTAGAGGCCGGGGTCCCCAAAAGGGGACCCCGGCCTTTTTTATTCTTTCATCATCTTTTGGGGAAAGGGAGTTGGCCAGATCGGAGAGAGAACAGAGACAGGCGAGGGGATTGAATAAGACCGTCAGGGTGACAAAGGTCGCATGGCCCGTTCCTTTTCACGGGTCTGACAAGGAACCAGGCAATAACAAGGAGGAGAGGCAGATGAAGGAAAGAAAGGCAACCCAGCAGAGAGGTATCCACGACCTTGTAATGAGAAGTCCCGGAATGAGGCCGAGGCCGGTGGACCTTGATTTCGACTTCGAGGGTCTTCCAATGGCCTGGAAAGAGGCCAGGGAGGCCCTTGAACGCAAGCGGTGACAGCCTTTCACTCCAGGAAGGCCCCGAAGAGAGACCCCAGATCTACGGTGCCGATTACGGTGTTGCTGTATTTTTCAAAGATATCCCTTCGACCCTCTTCGAGGGCCGGGGGGCAGATCCCGTACCTGATGGATGTGGCTGCCTCCACCATGGCGGCCAGCTTGTCGCAGGCGTCAATAACTGTCCCGTCGACAGGGTCCCATTCTTCGCAATTGTAGTTTGAGTTCATTTCCGACAGGGTCAGGCCGGAAATAATATTACCAGTGACCGGATCTCTGGCCCTGTTGGAGAACTCGTCGCTTGTCAGGTAGCGCAACTCTTTCCTCCAGCCCTCCGGTATTAGCGGGAGAAGCCTGGTCTCCATGGATTCGTTCTCGTATTCCTTGATCAGCTCTTCCAGTCCTTCGACCGACCGTTTGACCGGGGAGATTATATCCCGGGTAAGGACCTCGGGCAGGTCGTGGAAGAGTCCGCCGAAGAAGGCGTTGCGAAGCCTCCTGGGGCATCCTCCGTTTTCAAGGGAGACGAAATAGGAGAGCGACGCCGCCATGAAAAGGTGGCCCAGCACAGAGGTTGCGGGTACTCTTGGAAGCTGTGCCCACCGGACCTGGAAGCGGAGCTGCCCGCAGAGGTCTATGAAGGCGTAAAGCCCCTTGTCGGTCATGGTGCGGCGCATGATCATCTCCCTGACGCCCGCCAGGTCGATGTGGTCCTCCAGTTGACCCTCGATATCTCTTCGGGTCTCTTCCACACTGGAGAGCTCACGGTTCTGGCCGTAGATCATCCTGAACTCCCAGTTGGTGGCCAGGTAGTGCGACGCACGGAGGATGCGCTTCTCCCGCCCCGAGAAATCCGGCTCCTTCAGGTATTTCCTGAAGCGTTCAAAAAAGCCTCCGCCCAGGGATTCGAGGTGGCGGGCCAGCTTGTCCAGGACAAGCCGGTTCAGCCTTTCCCCGTGCCTTTCCATCATCCTGTGGAATACGGGGGGCTTTATATCTGTGAGTACCACCCTCTGGAAGAACTCGAAAAGCCCGCCCTCGACAAGCCGGACCCAGTCAGGGTCTCCTCCCTGGTCCTCTTCGCAGCGGGCTATCACCCATGCTATGGCCATCTTGTGGGCCTGTTTCGCCAGTTCGGTGAACTGGGCAGGGCGGGCATGATCGTTCCAGCGCGTCATAGAAGCTGCCGAGAATACTGTCTCCACTAGACCAGGTGTGATCATTCTACCGACCTTCCTTTTGAAAGGATGGGAGTGCCATTTGCTCCATCTCCTGATACTCTATCACTATCGATCGGGGAGGTCTGATCAGGCAATGAAGAAAACCAACGCAGTGAGGCTCCTGGAAAGCAGAGGAGTGGCCTTTGAGCTTTGGAACTACGAGTCGGACCCTGATGATGTAAGCGCAAGGGCTGTTGCAGCAAAGATAGGGCTGGCTCCGGAGATGATCTTCAAGACGCTGGTCGCGCGGGGCGACAGAACAGGGGTGATGCTTGCCTGTGTGGGCGGGGACTCCGAGCTGGATCTGAAGGCCCTGGCTGCCGCATCGGGCAACAAGAAGGTCGAGATGGTCCACATGAGGGAGATACAGTCCCTGACGGGCTATATAAGGGGAGGGGTTTCCCCGGTGGGTACGAAGAGGCCCTACCCTGTCTATATAGACGAGAGCGCCTTCGCCTTCGACAGGATCTGTGTGAGCGGAGGGGCCAGAGGCGTCCAGATCTTCATCGATCCCAGGGTCCTGGCCGCGGAAGTGGAGGCTCTCCCCGCCCCTATCGCAAAGCAGGATCTGCCTGAGAGTTAGCCCCGCGACAGTAGTGCTCCACATCCCTTACGATGTTGTCGATGTGCCTCAGCATGGCCTTTTCTGCGTCCCCGGGATCCCTCCCCGCTATGGCCAGGTAGATGGGCATGTGGTCCCCGCCAAGGCGGCTGCCCTCCTGCTGCCGGATGAAGGTGAAGATCTGCTGGGTATGTACGTCCTGACGCACCAGCTTCAGTGTGGCCAGCAGTACCTTGTTCTTCCCTGCCTTGGCGATCGCTTCGTGGAAAAGCCTGTCAATGACCGATATGCTGGGTACCTGGCTGCGGTCGCCGTCAAGGATCTCCGCAAAGGCCCTTATCTGCTCCAGGTCCTCTGTCGAGGCTTTCAGGGCCGCCAGGCGAGCCGTCTCCCTCTCTATTGCCCTCCTGGCGACAAGTATGTCCAGGAGATCGCCGGGGGAGTGCGTCTTCAGCTCCTCAAGCAGGGCCCTGGCCAGGGTTTCACCCTTTCCGAGGGCCTCCAGCCTTTCAAGATGTTCTCTGCCCTTTGCCGAAAGGACCCTCCCTCTGTTGCTCCTCTTCTCGAGGTAACCCCCCCCGTCAAGCTCGCCCAGAATGCGGCCCGCCGTGGCCATACTGACCGGGTCTCCCCGTTCCGTCATTGAACGGGCCAGCGATCCGGCTCCCATCGGTTCTGGAGCCTGGCCGATGATGCGTAGGGCTTTGGAGGTTCTCTCCGATAATTTGCTTCCATTTCTCATTTCATGCTGCCTCCTGTTGCCCTAGCCTCCAAGGTAGGCCCGTCGGATCTCCGGGTCCATGGCCAGGTCCGGACCCGGACCGGTCTTCACGAAGAGCCCGGCCTCAAGGATGTACCCCCTGTCGCTTATCTCCAGCGCCTGGGTCGCGTTCTGCTCCACCATCAGAACCGTCACACCCTCGTTCCTTATACGGATCACGGTGTTCATTACGGCTTCCACTATCAGGGGAGCCAGACCAAGGGTGGGTTCGTCCAGCAGCAGTATTCCGGGGTCGCTCATAAGGGCCCTGGAGATGGCAAGCATCTGCTGCTCCCCGCCGGAGAGGGTGCCGGAGCGCTGGTTCAGCCTCTCTCTCAGAATCGGGAAGAGCTGGAAACACCTCTCCATTTCGGCCTGGACGCTCTCTTCGTCCTTTCTCCGGTAGGCGCCCATTACCAGGTTCTCTTTTACGGTCAGGGCCGAGAAGAGTCGTCTCCTCTCAGGAACCAGCGCAAGCCCCCTGGCCACGATCTCGTGAGGTTTCGAGGGTATGGGGTTCCCCTTTATCAGGATCCTTCCGCCGGAGGGGGGGACGACACCTGCAAGGGTCCACATGATGGTCGATTTTCCCGCCCCGTTGGAGCCCACGATGGAGACAATCTCCCCCTCGTTCACCGAGAAGGATACTCCCTGGACCGCGTGGATCGTGCCGTAGTGGACGTTGAGATCCTCAACGAGAAGGGCGTTCATCGCAGGTCCTTCCCCTTTCCGAGGTAGGCCGCGACCACGTCGGGGTTGCTCCTGACCTCATCGGGTGTTCCCCTTGCAAGGAGGGTCCCGAAGTTCATGACCACAATGGGGGAGCAGATGTTCATCACCAGGTCCATGTGGTGTTCGATGAGCAGGATGGTCACCCTGAACTTCTCCCTGACCTCCGCAATAAGGTTTGCCAGGCCCCTGGTCTCCCCGGGGTTCATCCCGGCTGCCGGTTCATCGAGCAGGAGGAGGGACGGTTCCGTCGCCAGCGCCCGGGCTATCTCCAGTTTCCTCTGGAGCCCGTAGGGGAGGTTGTTGGCCTGCATTGAGGCGAACCTCTCCAGCCCCAGGGCCCTGAGAAGCTCGAAGGCCCTTTCGTAGAGATCCCTCTCCAGTCTTCGTGCCCCGGGGGTTCCAAGCAGGGAGCCCGTGAAGCTGCACCTCTCTCTCTGGAAAAGTGGAGTTATGACGTTGTCCAGGCAGGTTCTCCTGTTGAAGAGGCGTATATTCTGGAAGGTCCTTGCTATTCCTTTTCGGACCACTCTGTCCGGTCTTAGGCCGGTTATGTTCTCGCTCCTGAACAGGACCTTGCCCGACGTGGGACGGTAGATCCCCGTTACGACGTTGAAGACAGTGGTCTTACCTGCGCCGTTGGGGCCTATGATGCCCGTTATGCTTCCCTCGGCAACATCAAAGGAGAAGGAGTCCACGGCCCTTATGCCGTCGAAGTGCTTGGTCAGGCCCCTGGCCGAGAAGAGCTTTTCCGTTGAGACGTTCATAGCTGCCTCCTCCCCGGTTCGGGTACCTTTCTTCTCCAGAGTGAAGATAGCTCGGAGTACCCCATGAGACCCTGGGGGCGGTAGACCATGATCAGCACTAGCAGCAGCCCGTATGCCACCAGTCGCCACATCTGGGCGACCCGGAGGGCTTCAGGCAGGGCAATGAAGACGAAGGAAGCTATCAGCGGGCCCGTGATGCTCCCCATCCCTCCGGCTATCACCGCAGCCAGAAGCTGCGTCGACTGAAGCAGTGTGAACATCACAGGCTGTATGAATGAAAGGAAGTGGGCCAGGAGACCCCCCGAGAGGCCGCAGTAGACGGCGCTTACCACCAGCGACAGCAGGCGGGTCTGGAAGAGGCGTACACCGGCCATCTCTGCCGCTATGGGGTCCTCCCGGATCGCGATGCACGCCACTCCCCAGCGGGACCTCAGGAAGTTGCGGGCCACCAGTATCCCCACGGCCAGGCAGAGAAGAACCACGGGCAGGGTAGTGAAACTGTCTATCCCGGGAAGCCCCCTTGCCCCGTTGGTGATGTCCAGGTTCTCGAGGATAACCCGCAGTGCTTCTCCGAAGCCGAGTATGGCAATTGCAAAGTAGTCGCTTCTGAGTTTGGCCCTGAGGGTGGGGATGCCTATAACCAGGCTCACTGCGCCCGCAGCAGCCGCTCCGGCGGCCAGGGCCAGAGGGAAGGGTATGCTGTAGTAGTAGGTCAGGATGGCTGAAGTGTAGGCTCCCACGCCGACAAAGGCGGCATGCCCGAGGGAGAAGAGGCCGGTGAAGCCCGTGAAAATAGAGAGGCCCAGCACGGCTATCATGTTTATGCAGGCCAGGACCACGATGGAGAGGATATAGTCCATGGCTAGACCTTCTCCTCGCTGTCGATCCCCATCAGGCCGTTGGGTCTCCAGACCAGGAAGGCTATAAGCAGGGTAAAGCTGAAGACGTCCCTCAGAACGCTCGAGATGTAGGTGGAGACAAAGGTCTCCACTACCCCCAGTATGAGCCCGCCCGCCAGCGCACCGGGGAGGCTTCCGAGGCCTCCGATGACAGCGGCAATATAGGCTTTGTTCGTGACCCAACCCATCGTGGGGTAGACAAGGTACTTGATTCCCAGGAACACCCCCGCCACACCTGCAAAGGCTCCGGCCAGGAGGAATACGATGGCGATCAGCCGGTTAAGGTCCACTCCCATGAGGGAGCACATGGTCATGTCGCACACCCCTGCGCGGATCGCTGTCCCCGTCCGGGTCCTGTTTATGAAAAGATGAAGACCGAGGATCGCTATCAGGGCGAAGAGGAAGGCCCCGACGTCGAGGAGGCTGACGCTGCTCCCGAAGATAGTGACCACCTGTCTCCCGAAGAACTCCGGGAAAGCGTAGAAACGGGAGCCTATGGTGGCGTAGACAAGGTTCTCCAGGAAGACGGCGCACCCCATGGCGCTGATCATCAGGTACAGCGAAGGCGCCTTGCGCCTTCTGAGGCTGGAGTAGGCAAGCTTTTCGTTCAGGACGGCGATGATCCCCGCTCCAGCGACGCTCCCCGCCAGGACAAGTCCGAAGCCGAAGTCCAGCTTGGTGGCCAGGGCTAGTCCCACGTAGGCGCCCAGCATTATCACCGCTCCGTGGGCGAAGTTGCTGAAGTTGAGCACGCTGAATACCAGCGAATATCCCACCGCCATCAGGGCGTATATCCCGCCGATGGACAGACCCGTGATAAGTGTTTGAAGGAACACTCCCTTTCACACATCCTTTGGGGGTGTCGGGGCGACATGTTCGACCCCGTTCCCGGCAGGTCCCGCCCCCCGGGAGACCTTCTGTCGGAGGACCCGCGGGGGGCAGTGTTGCCTGTCTTCGAACTAGTCCACAGAGACGTACTTCTTGACGAACTTGAAGGTCTTGTTGGCCACGTCGACCTGCTGGATAACCGCCGGCTTGTCCAGAGGATTGTGGTCCTCGGGGCTGATGGTCAGGACCCCGCTGGTGACCTTGATGTCACTGAGATTGGCGAGGGCTTCGGCAAGCTTTTCTCCGTCGGTGGTACCTGCCGTCTTAAGGGCCTCCACGATCATGATCAGCGCGTCCTGTGCCATTACCGGGTTGGGGAGGACGGGGTCCTCGCCGAAGGCTGCCTTGTATTCGGCGACGAAATCCTGGATATCCGGGTCGGCAAGGTCCGTCAGGTTGACGAAGTAGCCTCCGTCAATAGCGCTCCCACCCAGGTCGATGAGGTCCGGGCTCCCCCAGTTGTCGGTCCCGAGAAGCGTTGCAGTAATGCCTATGTCCCTGGCCTGTTTCGCGGCCATGGCGGCCTCTTTCTGGCTGGTGGGGATGAAGATCACGTCGGGTGCAAGATCCTTGATCTTTCCAAGCTGGGCACGGTAGTCGAGCTCGTCGGTGCGGAAGGCCTCCTTGGCCACGATCGTGCCGCCCTTATCGGTGAAGGCCTCCTCGAAGTATTTTGCCAGCCACTGGCCGTAGTCGGAGCCTACGTCATAGAGGATGGCCCCCTTCCTCGCCCCCAGGTCGGTAATGGCGAACCGGGCCGCGACGGTGCCCTGGAAGGGGTCTATGAAGCAGGGGCGGAAAGCGAAGGGCCTGACCTTTTCAGTCTTCTGATCGATAGTAACGTAGGGGTTGGTGGCCGTTGTCACCACCATGGGTATCTTTGCTTTCTCCAGAACCGGGGCGGTGGCTATGGAGTTGCCGCTCTGGGCGGGACCTATAACGGCCGCTACTCCGTCGGAGACCAGCCTCCTTGCGACGTTGACCGATTCGACGGCATCGTTTCTGTTGTCATAGCGGACGAACTCGATCTTCTTTCCGAGGACACCGCCATTCTCGTTGATCTTCTTCACGAGCATATCAAGGGCCCGGGCCTCGGACTGACCCCACATGGAGGCACCTCCTGTGAGGGATACGGTGTGGCCGATCTTTATGACGTCGGCGGCGAAGGCCGAACCGGTAAGGACAAGCAGAAGAAGCGCTACCATCATTGCTAAGGTCCTTCTCATCTCTTGTTTACCTCCTTGGGAATTCATTCCGGTCCCCCGGCAAGGCTTTCCCGGGGGTCTTCAGGCGATCTTTTTTGTCTCTGGGTTCACTCCTTCTCCCTCGGCCACCTCCCTGGTGTTCCCGGGTTGATAGCCCCCGGGCCGGTATGTCCGGTCACTGCCTCTTTCCCTTTGCCTTTGCCGGAAGGCTCCTCACGTGGTCCTTCCAGTAGGTGCGTACATCCCTTATGACGTTATCGATGTGTCTCGTCATGGCGGCCGAGGCCACTTCCGGGTCCCCTTCGGCGATAGCATCGTAGACGGCCTCGTGGTCTGCCCCGACCTGGCTTCCCACCTTCGTCCTGATGTACTCGAAGAAGGAGGCTCCTTCGCCGCTTCTGCGGATGATCTCTATGGCCGACTGCAGGACCTTGTTGCCCGAGATGCGGGCCACCTCCTCGTGGAACTCAGGGTCCGTCGATGCCATGGGCTCGCCTCTGGCCAGCAGTGTGTTCTGCCTGTCCAGGATCTTCCTTAGCGCGACCAGGTCCTTTTTGGTCCTCATCTCGGCGGCGAGGGCAGCCATCTCTCGCTCGATGGCCCTTCTGGCCACCAGGATCTCCAGCAGCATCTCCTTCTCACGGGATCTCACGGCCTCCAGGAAGGCTCCCGTGGAGACGATCTGCTCTCTTTCCGACTGGAGGTCCGAAAGACGTTCCTCCCCGGCGGGTGTGAGAAGCCGACCCTGGAAGCCGATCCTGGTGGTGAAGCCCCGGCCGTCCAGGCCGCGGAGCAGGCGACCCACCGAGGCCTCGCTGAGGTCCATGCCGCTCCTTGCCAGCTCTTCCCTGATGGAGCCCGCACCTAGGGGCTCCTCCGATATGGAGAGAAGGTGGAGGACGAAGTACTCCTGTTCTGCGAACTCCTGAGCCATGAGAACCCTCCCGGGGAGGCCGCTCATCAGTGATGACCGGCAACGCTCCCATCAGTTTATCGCCAGAATTCCTTTTGTCAAATGCCTGAATAACCGTGACTTGAAACTCGTGGCGCGAAAAGCGGCAACAAAAAGCAAAGGCATAAACTGTCAACGGTAGAGGCGGAAAAACGGAAACCGTGGATCGTGAACCGAAAAAGCGTTAGAAGTGAGACGCAAAACGTGAGACGAAAGGGTTAAACTCAAAGGGATCAACGACCCTCGGTCGCTTGCTCTCCGGGTTTTAACCTCCAAAAAGATCCAGGTTTTCATCTCTCTCACTTTTCTCCCGCAGAAACTCCGGGACCTCATCTGCGTTCTAACCTACGCTGGCGGTGCCCCAGCTAGGTCACTGCGTCTTCGACCTCTGTGGTGAAAGGGTTCAGGTTTGGCTCTGGCTTTTCCCGTTCACTGTTGACTGTTTACCGTTCACGCCTTTGATCTTGCACCCTGTTTCCTGCCGCCTTGTTTCTTACCTCCAGTAATGACACTCCAGCCCTTCCTGCCGGGACTTGATCCCCCACTCAGGTACGGGGGGGACGCACTCGTCCTCGGGGGGGACCACAAGTTCCAGCAGCGCAGGGCCCCGGTGGGCGAAAAGTCCGGAAAGAGCCGCGTTGAGCTCGCTCTCCGATGAGGCCCGGAAGGCAGGCATGCCGTAGCTTTTCGCAAGGGCCATGTAATCGACCTGGCTGAAGTCAGTGGCGAAGTGGGGGGCGCCGAAACTGAAGAGGTTTGTGGCCCTTATCCATCCAAAACTGCCGTTGTTGAAAAGGATGACCTTGAGGTCCCTTCCGAGCCTGGAGGTCGTCTCCAGCTCGCCTGAGGTGAAGCCAAAGCTGCCGTCTCCGACGAAGTTCAGGACCGTCACATTTTCGGGCACGCCGTAGGTGGCTCCGATGGCGGCCGGTAGACCGTACCCCAGCGCTCCCATGGCGTAGTTGGTGACAAAGTAGCGCCCCGCTTTTGGAAGCTTGTAGAAGGCAGCAGGATAGACTGCGCTCATGCCGGGGTCGGCCACTATCACCGAACCTTCAGGCATTGCCCCTGTGATCATTTCAGTAGCCAGCCTGGGATCGAGGCGGTCTCCCGAGGTTGATGGTGGGCCAGGCCTGGTTCCTCTCCTGCCGGCGATCTCTTCCCTGCCTTCTTTGAAGGGCAGTTCCAGTTCATTGGCGGCCTCCAGGATGGCCTGCAGGGTGCTCTTCACATCCCCGTGGAGTAGCAGGCCGTCCCCGAAAGAGTTGCCAAGCTCTCTCTCGGAGATGTTCAAATGGATGAAACGGGTCATCCCCGTCTCCTTTGGGAGCTTCCACCCGTCGGTCCCAACCGAGTCAGTGCTGCAGCCTACATAGAACAGGAGGTCCGCCTCCTCGATGAAGGAGTTGGAGAGATCCGTGCTCCCCCTGGAGCCGGTCACTCCCACGGAAAGAGGGTGGAGCTCAGAAATGCTCCCCTTCCCGTTGATGGTCGTAGCCGTGGCGAGGCCGAACCTCTCCGCGACCCTCTCGATCTCATCCCAGGCCCTGGAGG
Organism: Synergistaceae bacterium; assembly: GCA_012729145.1. Taxonomy (GTDB): domain Bacteria; phylum Synergistota; class Synergistia; order Synergistales; family Thermovirgaceae; genus 58-81. Next base: position 11,277 of record JAAYDT010000015.1, read on the forward strand.
TTAGCACCCCCTGGCCGCAGACCATGACCCCCTTCTTGCAGTATGCAAGGCCTTTTGCCGCCTCGGCGGTCTCCCCCCCCCCAGGCAGGGGTCTCGTACCGGGACAGATACTGAAACGCTCCTGCGCCAGCGGCAGCGGCGGGGAGATCTCCTGGGCCAGCACATCAATGGGCAGCCTCAGGTGCACCGGGCCGGGGCACCCCGATGTGGCCACCCTGAAGGCTCTCCGGACAAGGAAGGGTACCTCGTCGCCCCTGTGGGCGGTGAGGCTCTCCTTTACGAAGGGCGTGAACAAAGATGTCTGGTCGAACCCGGTCAGCATGTTGTGTTTCTCCATACCGAGGGGGATATCGGTGGTCATGACTATCAGGGGAATGCAGGATTTCATGGCTTCCACTAAGCCCGGGACCATGTGGGTGGCCCCTACGCTGGGTCCCTCGCAGACGCCGGGGCGTCCGCTGACACGGGCGTATCCGTCGGCCATGAAAACGGCGTGGCGCTCGTCGCGGGCCATGACGTGGGTCACCCCTTCGAACCTCTTCCATTCGTCGTAAAGGCCCAGGGTGGTCTCACCCGGGAGGCCGAAAACGTATTCCACCTGGTAGCGTTGAAGCATCTCAAGAAGAGCGCGGGCTGCGTTCATTGGGAACATCCTCTCTTTCTCGTTTTTCATTCCATTCTCATACAAGGCGCCTGATGTTGGCCTCCCTGTCGCCGGGGAGAAAGTCGGCGACGGGTATCTCCAGCATGGTGTAGCACCCGGGAGGCTGGAGCACTATTCCCCGGGCCGCCGATACCATAACCTGGGCTGTGGCGCTGGGGTTGGTGAGGGTCATCTCCACGGCCATACGCTGGTTGTCGGCACAAGCGGAGACCCCCTTGCGTTCCATTCTTACGCCGTGACCCAGGTCGACCATGCTCTTGACGTCCCCGACCTCTTCCACAGTCGTCTCGTCGTTACAGAAGTAGCTGTCGCAGAGCACTGCCTTGCGGACATTCTCAAGGGAGGTTCCTTCGTCCAGCTCCACGTAGACCGCTCTCCGGTGCATTCCCTGTCCGGCAGGCAGCGTAAGGGAGAGGGCATCCCTGACCCCCTGGATCTGTTTTACAGCAACAGTGTGGCCCATGCTGACCCCGGGGCCGAAGCTTGTGTAGGTGATCCCCCGAGGGGCGATGACCTCGAAGACCCCACGGAAGATGGAATCCGTACCCGGGTCCCACCCGGCCCCTGTCATCGCCGCAGAGTTCCCCTTAAGCGCCGATCGGTGAAGTCTCTCTCTGAGAAGCATGAGGGCCTCGCCGTGAATGTCGAAACAGTCCACGGTGCAGATACCTCTCTCCAGGTAGGAGGGGGCCACCTCCGGGACGGCGCGGCTGGCGATGGCCAGAATGGCCACGTCTGCTCCGTCCAGCTTTTCCGACCCCAGAAAGACAGGAAGGCCGCTCTGGCGAGAGATCTCGTCCACTTTTCCGGGGTCCCGGATCACGATTCCCGCGATCTCCATGTCCTGGGCTGCATTGATCGCCTTGACAGCCTCTCTTGCAATGTGTCCGTAGCCGACGACGGCCACCCTTACCGGGGATTTCTCCAAATCGTCCAACCCCTTCATTCATCAAAAATGAGCAATCAAAATATATACCAGTCCCTCGGATCCGTCAATCCGAAAGAGATCCGTCTAACTGCTTAACGGTAATTTTTTCAGTGAATAGCTGGTTTCAGCAGATTGGGAGCAGCGGTGTCCAGTGGAAGGATCCTTCCGTTCCTCTACGAAAAGAAAGAGAGGATAGCCACTTTTGAGTGATCATTAATGATGAGTGGCTACCCCCGTTCAAGTGAAACCCTCTGTCCCAGGCTCTGAAGAAAAGTCAGAAGAGGCTCTTCCCCCAAGAATCGGAGAAGACCGTCTCCTCAAGCTCCTTTCTCTCCCTTGGTGCCGTTTCCTCTTCCATGAAGTGGGGCGGCAGGGAATGGGGATCTCCCTCTCGGCCTATGACGAAGGCAACAAGGGGTTTGAACCCCTCGGGTACCCCGAAAGTCTCCCGGACCCTGTCGCGGCTGAATCCCGCCATCACGTGGACCGACCATCCCATGAACTCGGCCTGAATTATCAGTTGGGCCATGGCCAGACCGCAGTCGAAGCCCGACCACGGGTTGGGCTTCCCGTTGTACTCGAAGGTCTCCCTCATGACCTGGAAGGCAAGCAGTGGTGCGTTCCGGACCCATGATGCGTTCTTCTCCGTCAGGCAGGCCAGGGCCCGGGAAAAGGCCCCCGGGTCGTTTCTGGTGGTCACCAGGTACCTCCAGGGCTGATTGTTGAAGCACGACGGGGCCCATCTGCCAGCCTCGAACATCGATGCCAGTTCGTTCCCGGAGGGGACCTCGGGTCCGAAGGCCTTGGGGCTCCACCTTCTGGCTATAAGCTCCATCACCGGTTGGCGTGTTTTTGCGGGTTCTCTCCTGGTCTCCAGTGTCATTATCTCAGCTCTCCATTCTCAGAAGGATCTTGCCGAAGTGATCGCTGCGCTCCATCCTCTCCTGGGCCCGGGGTGCCTCTTTAAGGGGGAGGATGCTGTCGATGACAGGGCGAACGCTCCCTCTGGCTGACATCTCGAAGAGGAGGCCCGTCTCCTCCGGAGGCGCTCCGTAGCAACCAAGGAGGGATATCTCGTTCCGGTAGATCCTCTGAAGGTTGATGGTATAGTCCGAACCCGAGGTGGAGCCGCAGAAGGAAAGCCTCCCCCCCGGTCGAAGCAGCGACAGGCTCCTGTCCCAGGTTGCTTTTCCGACGGTCTCTATCACCAGGTCAACCCCCACGCCCCCCGTCGCCTCCCTGACTTTGGCAGGATAGTCACCCGCAGTATCGAAGACCTCGTGGGCGCCTATCTCCCTGAGGCGTTCCCTTTTTTCGGGATCGCGAGTCGCGGCGAAGACAACGGCCCCTGAAGCCCTGGCGATCTGGATCGCCGCTATTCCCACGCCTCCCGTGGCCCCCATCACGAAGACCCTTTCTCCGGGCTTCAGCCCTCCTCGCGTTACTGTCATGTGGTAGGCAGTGGCCCCCACTAGCGTTACACCTGCGGCCTCCTCAAGGGAAAGACCCGGCGGGGCAGGTCTGAGGCACGAAGCGGGAACCGATGCGTACCGGGCGTAACAGCCGTTCCTGGCAACCCCCAGCACCCTTGCGTAAGCGTTCAGGGGCAGTTGTTCGTGCTCCTCTGGATAGATCCAGGGGGTGACAACAACCTCCTGACCCGGCGAGAAGGCTTCTTCTCCCTGTCCTGTGGCCTCGACCACCCCGGCTCCCTCGGAGCCGGGGATGATGGGGAGTTTCACGGGTACGTTCCCTATCCTGACCCAGATGTCGAGGTGGTTTACCGCGGCGAATTCCAGCCTGACCAGGACCTCTCCCGGTGCCGGTTCGGGCAATGGATGCTCTCCGAATGAGAGAACCTCAGACGTACCGGTGGAGTTCATCACTATTGCCTTCATGTCTGTCACTCCCTTCAGGAGGATATCTGGTCTTTACCTGTTCATTTTAACAAAACAGGCTCCCTCCGGCCCTGCTTAAGGCAGGGGTTATAATGATCCAGGAAATGCAGTGTTGAACAAGAGGTGAGATCATGAAATACGACGTGGTGATCGTAGGGGCAGGACCCTCGGGTCTTTTCGCGGCCCGTGAACTGGCCGCAGGCGGGAAAAGAGTCGCCATCATAGACAAGGGCAAGGAGATCAGAGACCGAAGCTGCCCCCTCAAGGAGGGCAGGAGCGCTACCTGTGTCCACTGCAAGCCCTGCAACGTCATCTGCGGCTGGGGAGGCGCGGGTTCCTACAGCGACGGCAAACTTACCCTTACACCCGAGTTCGGCGGAAACCTGGAGCAGTACATCGGGCGCAGAGAGCTGATGGAGCTGATAGATTCCGTGGATGCAACCTTCGTGAGCCACGGCGCCAGCAGGGAGGTGTTCTCCCCCGACCCCGGATTCGCCAGGGACATAGCCATACGGGCCAGCACCGCTGGCCTTAGGATCATACCGGCCGCAATAAGACATATGGGTACGGATCGGTCCAAGGAGATCCTGCAGAGCATGTTCCTGGAGATATCCCGATCCTGTGATGTCATGATGGGAACCGTGGTTGAGTCGGTAGTCATCAAGGACGGAAGGGCTGCCGGGGTAAGGCTTGCGGACGGTACCGTCATAGAGTCCGTAGCAGTGCTCCTTGCACCGGGTCGGGAGGGTTCCTTATGGATGGAGAAGACTGTCAGTGCCCTGGGCCTTAGGATAAAGTCCCTTCCTGTGGATATCGGGGTGCGTGTTGAGATACCCGCAGGAATAGCCGAAGCCGTCACGGACCAGTTCTACGAGGTCAAGGCTATCCTCGATACCCCGACCTTCGACGACCAGGTCAGGACCTTTTGCATGTGCCCCCACGGTGAGGTGACCACCGAGTACCTGGAGCAGCATGACATCCTCACCGTCAACGGGCACAGCAACCGCGACGGCAACGGCCGTACGGGCAACACCAACTTCGCTATCCTCGTCTCCACTGACTTCACCGAACCCTTCAAGGACCCCAACGGTTACGGGAGCCATATCGCAAGGCTTGCCAACATGCTCGGCGGAGGGGTGCTGGTTCAGCGCCTGGGCGACCTCAAGCACGGCAGGCGCTCCACCCCGAGCCGGATCGCCAGGGGTCTGGTGGATCCCACCCTTAAAACGGCAGAGCCGGGGGACCTGTCCTTCGTGCTCCCGTACAGGCACCTTAAGGGAATACTGGAGATGATACAGGCCCTGGACGTGATCATGCCCGGCATCAATGGCAAGCACACCCTGCTCTACGGGGTTGAGGTAAAGTTCTACAGCCTGAAGCTTGCTCTCGACAGGGACCTCATGACGAACATCCCGGGACTCTTCGCCTCCGGCGACGGCGCAGGGGTCACAAGGGGCGTCATCCAGGCCTCGGCCAGCGGCATCGTCGCCGCCAGGGGGATATTGAAGAGCGTAACTCGTGACTCGTAACTCGTGACTTGTGTCGCCTGACTTGGGAAGGTCAATAAACCAGGCGACAGGAGGCAGGCGTCAGGCCTCAGGAAAGCCGGAAACCCGAAAAGCGAAACAAGGTCTTCTCATTCCGAACCCGCCAGCCGGCGGGGTGAGGAAACTGTTTGATCCGAGATCAAATGGCAAGTTTGAAGGGTGAAGTGTGAAAGAAAAGGAATGAACTGGCGGGATCTTTACCGGAACAAAGGAGCCGGTGAGCGGCTGAGCCGTCGCGGATGAGCAGAGAAAGCCCAGGAGGGCGTCCTTTGCTCTGCCCGGAGAGCAAGCGACTGAGGGTCGTTGATCCCTTTGGATTTTACCCTTTCGTCTCACGTGTTACGTCTCACCTCTCACGCTTTTTCGATTCACGATTTACGAATCACTTTTTGCGACCAAAGACACAGCACCCAAATTCTCAACTGGCCTAACGAAAAAACCTGTCCAAAAAGGGGGGTTATCCCATGAAAACCATAGGCCTGATCGGCGGGTTGACCTGGGAGTCGACCATCGAGTACTACAGGATAATAAACGAGGAGGTCGCCCGGAGGCTGGGTGGAGTACATTCAGCCCGGATCCTTATGCACAGCTTCGACTTTCAGGATATCGACACTCCCATGCTGGAAGGGCGCTGGGATGAGATCGGGGCCAGGGTGGCCGAAGCGGCCACGGGTCTTGAGCGCCAGGGGGCCGATTTCCTTCTTATATGTTCCAACACCATCCACAAGGTCGCGAACTTCGCCTCGGAGGCGGTATCGATACCCCTGCTTCACCTGGTGGACGTGACGGCCTCTGCCGTAAAGGTCCAGGGTTTCAGCAAAGTGGGCTTGCTGGGCACTATCTTCACCATGGAGCAGGATTTCTACAAGGGCCGCCTTGCCGACCTGCACGGTCTGGAAGTCCTGGTGCCGGAGAAGGAAGACAGGGACTTCGTCAACAGGGTGATAGACGAAGAACTGACCTTTGGGAACATCAAGGAAACCTCCCGGGAACGTTTCGTGGGGATAATTGACGGTCTTGCATCCCGGGGTGTCCAGGGTGTTGTCCTCGGCTGCACCGAGATCCCCCTGCTGGTCAGGCAGTCCGATACGCATGTCCCGGTCTTCGACACCACCCGCCTGCACTCCCTGGCAGCCGTGGAAGAGTCCTTGAAAGAATAGCCCGCGGCAGGAAGGGCAGAAGAACCCGTAAATCATGAATCGCAGGATCAAGTGTGTGAGAAGTGAGAGGGAAAGGCTTCAAAACCAATAGGCGTCAAACGGTGAACGGGAAAAGCAACAGTTAGACCAGAGACAACAAGACCAGAAACAACAAGACCAGAAACAACA
>JAAYDT010000096.1 GCA_012729145.1 Synergistaceae bacterium
AAAAGGGACTATGCCCCGAAAAGGGACTATGCCCTTTTATTATCACAGTATCAGGGCCGATCAGTGGCATCCTCCAGTTCAAGCCAGGCCTTCAGTTTTGCCATCGCCTGGCGCTGGATCCTGTAGACGTTGCTTACATCCATACCTATGCTTTCAGCGTAATCTCTCGCCTTGCAACCCTCAAGCACAAGGGCCCTGACGACCTCTCCCTCCCGGGCGGAGAGCGCTTCAATGCCATCGTCAAGACATATCTTCCAGTCCAGGCAGTCCACATCGAAGGGATCAGGGATCAGGACCTCGGAGTCGTCAACAGGGCATGGGGCACGGGACTCCACTCGCTGAAGGAAATTGGTCATCTGTCCCTTGATCCTGTAGAAACCGTAGGTGACGAACCGGATGTTCCGGGAGGGTTCGAACCTGTCAACAGCCTTTATAAGGGCAAGCATACCCTCCTGGACAAGATCCTGGTAGCGCTGGGGGGTAACCCGGAATTTGCGGGCGATCCAGAAGACGAGAGGGCGGTAGGCCAGTATCAGCTTTTCGCGGGCTTCTTCGTCGCCTTCCCCGCAAAGGCCCCACAAAGCGGCCTCTTCCTCCCTGGAAAGGAATTCCCTTTTAGGGTTGTCCTGTCCATCGTCCTTCATCGGCTACCTCCCCGGACTCTACTGGACCCTTTATACCACGACGGGAAGGCATTTGACCACTACAGCAAGGGAAATCTGACGGCAAGGTCAGGTCCCACGCGGGTATGGATGGCATCGTTGACGTAACGTAGGGTCGTACGGTCCGGCGTCATGTCCACTGCGGTAATGGAACAGTTGTCCATCCTGAACTTCCAGGCCGATGTGGAGGGGATGCCTGCCAGAAAGGATAGTGCGGCACGGATCGTACCCCCGTGACAGACCACGAGAAGAGTGTCCCCGTCGCGGGAAAGGATCTCCTCTAGCCCCCGTCCCACTCTGGAAACGAGATCGGAGAACGACTCTCCTCCCGGCGGGACCGTTGAGGACGGGTCATCACGCCATGAAGAGTAAAGAACCGGGTAGATCTCCTGGACTTCGTCGATCCTCAGACCCTCCCAACGCCCGAAGGACATCTCCGAGAATTCCTCGATATTTGTGACCTCTCCGGTATTTTCGTTCATCCCCGCGACAACTGAGGCTGTCTGGCGCGCCCTCGCAAGGGGGCTGGAATATATCCTGTCCAGGGGGGTCTTTGCCAGTCGGAGAGCAAGCAGGTCTGCCTGGGCCAACCCTCTCTCCCCCAGCGGGACATCGGTCCGGCCCTGGAAGCGAAAGGCGCTGTTCCACTCGGTCTCACCATGTCTTGCAAGGAGGAGCCTTCTTTTCCTCGTTTCCATCTGCCACCTCCGGAACGTTTTTCTATGAAAAAAGCCACCCGCAGGGGTGGCCTCTATGACGAATGGAGCCGGCGGGCAGACTTGAACTGCCGACCTGCGCATTACGAGTGCGCTGCTCTGCCAACTGAGCTACGCCGGCAAGTAAATGGCGGTCCCAACGGGATTCGAACCCGTGTCGCAGCCTTGAAAGGGCTGTGTCCTGGGCCACTAGACGATGGGACCGCATGGAAACCTTACGTGGTGGGCCGTACAGGGATCGAACCTGTGACACCCGGATTAAAAGTCCGGTGCTCTGCCAACTGAGCTAACGGCCCATAACGAGCGCTGAAAAACTATACAGTGCCCCCGAGACCGTGTCAAGGGTAGGCGCAAGGGCCGAACGGAAGATCAAAAGGCGTTAACGGTGAGCGGTAAACGGGAAAACCGCAGATCTATAATCCTGAACCGAAAAGCAAATAACGGATCAGGCACAAAAGATCCAGGTAACCCAGAACCAGATACTTTCGTCGCAAAAGCTCCTCAGTATGACATTCCTGAGGGTCCTATGCCTGGGTGTCACTATTTGCGATCCATGGACCCTTCCGTTCACCGTTTACGCTTTTCAGGTTTACGCC
>JAAYDT010000016.1 GCA_012729145.1 Synergistaceae bacterium
AAACAAGGCGGCAGGCATCAGGCTGCAGGAGGCAGGAAAGGCAGAAACCCTTGAGGCTGGAGAACCAAATTCAAAGGCGTGAACGGTGAACGGTCAACGGTAAACGGGAAAGCCCAAGGCCAAGGCAGAAAAGCAAGGCGGCAGACCTTCTGTTGAGCGGGTTTGATATTTGCGCTAAAATGAACGATACTGCGAACATATAAAAGCATTACCCCAGACAAGGAGGGAATCTTGAATGGCAAAGGCAGTAGTTGACAAGGATACTTGTGTAGGTTGCGAAGCTTGTGTTGGGACCTGCCCCGTTTCGGCCATCAGTATGGAGGACGGAAAGGCCCAGGTCGACCCTGAAACCTGTGTTGAGTGCGGCGCCTGCGTTGCAGTCTGCCCGGTAAGTGCTATCTCCCAGTAGTTATTGGGATCTGTTCTTTCGAGGGGCGCTTCCGAAAGGAAGAGACCCCTCTTTTTTTATTCTCCGAGAGGAAGTCTTCTAATGTCATCTGAAAGGACCGCCCGGTGGCTGAGGTTTGCCTGGATTGCAGGCATCGCCGCCTTTCTGGCAGTTTCGGTAATGCCGTTGAGCAGATCCCCCCTTCCGGGTGTTGAGATGGGCGACAAGATAGCCCACTTCGGGGTCTTTTTTGTCCTGGCTCTCTTTCCTGTCGTGACAGGTGCTGTAAGGGTACGGACAGTCTTCCTTGTGCTTCTGGTGCTTGCTATTACCTCGGAATCTCTCCAGGCCCTGGTCCCCTTCCGCAGCTGTGAGGTTGCCGACCTTGCAGCCGACGTCATGGGCCTTCTTCTTGGCCTCGTCATCGGGGTTGTCCTGGCAAGAAAAAAGTAAGAGACATCCCTTTTTCCCAAGAACATGCAGACTCTACTGTAAATGTTTTAACCTTCCCCCTTTTTTGCGTCTTCTCTGCCGAAACAGCTCTTTTCAGTAACAGTTATAATGTTCATCAACAACTTACCTGACGAAGGCTGGTGAAAGGTCATGGCAAAGCCAAACAAGGCCCTGGAGAAGGAGATCATGGCCATTCTTGAGAAGAACCTGAAGAGCATCTGGGAGGGTGATGTGGCAGCTTACAGTAACACCACTTCCGAGGACTGTACTTTTTTCGAGTGGTACATATCTCCCCAGAGGATCGATGGCCTGGAATTCCACCTGCGGGAGCTCCGCGTTCACCGAATGGTGGTGGGGGGAAGCCCCGACCCACTGGAGGAGGAGGAGCAGCTCTTCGAGCACGAGATACTTCAGCCGAAGGTCCAGGTCTTCGGGGCGACGGCAGTGGTCACCTTCACGCTCATGGTGAGGGCAGTCTTTCCGGGGAAGATAGTGCATAAGAGCCACAATGAGACCAGGGTCTTCAACAACTTCGGCACAAAGAAGAACCCCGACTGGAAGCTCGTGCACTGCCACAAGTCCCCAATGGTGACCCCTGACAGCATGTCCGTACTCAGGTCCTAGGGGAACAGCGAACGCATGGGAGCCTGGAAGGATTTTCTGGCCTGTTTCCGTACGGTGTTGCCGCTTCCCTTGCACCTGCAGGAGGCCAGAGGGAAGTGCCTGGTCCATGTTTCGGACACGCCGTCGGTCTTTTACGGAGATCTCAGGAGGCTTTTGGAGTTCCTTGAGCCCCTCTGCCTTGTCCACACGGGGGACCTGGTCGACGACGTGAAGCTGGCCCTCAGACCGGGGTACTCCAGGATCTTCAGGAACAGGCTTCGCCTCCTTGCGGAGGTAATGAGCGCGGTCCCGGGGGACAGGGTCGCCATCATTACAGGGAACCACGATCTCCCCGAGGTGGTCCGTTCTGCCTTTCCGGGCGTGATGGTATTCGAGGAGGGGATCAGGTTGAGCCTCTGCGGACTGGACGTAGCCCTTGCCCACTCCCTGGAGGAGCTCCCCCTGCCCCCTGCGGCCTTCAACCTTTTCGGGCACGACGTGGAGGTGCCTCTCGATCATGAGGGCAGCCTCTATCTCAACGGAGTTAACGGGATCAACGTTATCCTTTTAGAAGGCGGCACCGTGGAGGTGTTACCCTATCCTCCCTACGTTGACGATGCCAGGTGCTGCAGGCGTAGAACCGGTCTCTGATCGAAAGGGGTGAGGGAGAATGCTTTCGCTGGTCAGGGGAGGCACAAGAGAGATCTTCCTTAAGCTGAAGGACCAGGGGGTTATTGAATCGGTGGCAGCCAAATTCCCCCTTGTCGAGAAACAGTACGAGGATGCGTGGGATAGTTCAAGCGAGGGTCAGACCCTGATATTTGCAACCATGAAGGGGAGATCGCTTGGGGAGATAAGGGTTTTCCTGGCCGATTCCAGCCCCGGTGAGATCCTGGCCTTTATGCTAAACGAGGGGCTCTGTGACAAGTTGGAGAAGGCGAGCATGCTTCCCAGGACGATCCTCTTCAGGGTAAGCGGCGACTACTCTGAAGTTATGGAACAGATGAAACAGGACCTTGATGCCAAGGTGGGAAAGATACCCCTGTTTTTGCGTTGGACCGATAGCGGCGGCAGGGTGGCAGTAATGTTCACCAGGAACAACCTCAATCGCCCCATAGCGATAAAGGATCTCTTCCCCGACGTTCTCTACATCCAGATGCCCTACGAACAGCTTTTGAGGAGTCTGAGGAGCAGGGCCATGTCCTACTTCAATGAGGCCCGGGGGCATGCCGACTGGAGAAGCCTGGAGATCCGGGTCTACGATATGTGGGAGAGGTACCCTCTTCAGGCTAAAAGACTCCGCCTGGTACTGGACGAGCTGGAGATCGGCCTTGTCCTGGGCGAGGGCAGGGGGAAGGATTTCGCCCATATTCTGATGCCCGTTCCCGTCTACCGGTTCCATCTGGCGACTTTCCTTGAGCCCGAGAGGATCAAGGAGATCCTGATGGGGATGGAGTACAGCGCCTCCGGGAAGCGCCTGGTGGACCTGGATCTCTTCGAGGGCAAGAAGAAGACCAGCTGGGGTGCCATGGCAGAAAAGGACGAGGACAGGGAGAGGGCCGGGGTCAGACTGCGGGAGCGGCTGATGGAGGGACTGCTTCCCTCCACCGGGGATCAGCTCGCCCGAATAGAAGAGGAGATCGAGGGGGAGGAGAGGGCGTAAGACGTGAGATGTAAAAGTAAATTCACAAGCGTGAACGGCAAGCGGTAAACAGTGAACGGTAATACCCACCCCAAAGCCAGGGCATCTCACCACAGTGGACACAGAGTTACACAGACACATCACCTCCCTCGTTAAAACTCCTCGGGACTATGTCGGTAGGCTTCGCTCTGCCCTAGCTGGCGTACCGCCAGCGTAGGGTAGGGTGGGGCCACAGAGGAGAATCTTTTTTAATGGGGGAAGCCAAGGAGAACCAGTTTGAAGGGAGAAGGGTTGGCCCCGGGTTTTCCTGTTGCCTGCCTCCTGAAGTCTGTCGCCTTGTTCTTTTAAAGCTCCTTCCAGCTCTTGAAGCCCCTGCCGAGGACCTCAGAAGCGTCGGATACTATCATGAAGGCCTTGGGGTCGTTGACGGAGAGGAACCTTTTCAGGTCCATGGTCTGTCGGGGTGTCAGAACGCAGAGAAGGGCGGGACGGTCCTCGTGGGTGAACCCTCCTTCACCGTGAAGGATCGTGACGCCCCGGTGGAGTTCCCCGGTAATGAAATCGGCGATCTCTTTCGGGTGGTTGCTGATGACGAAGACCTGCCTCCTCCTGTCAAAGGACCGGAGGACGTTGTCGAGGACCACTCCGTTGACGAATATGCTTACCAGGCCATAGATGGCTCCCTCGAGCCCGACGATGAAGACCGATACTCCGAGGATGACCAGGTTGATGTAGAAGGTGAAACGGCCGACCTCTATGCCGTAACGCTTCCTGAGAGCCACCACCAGTATGTCCGTGCCGCCCAGGGAGCTTCCCGAACGCAGAACAAGTCCCCCGCCAAGCCCCTTTACTGCCCCGGCCAGGATGGCCACCAGAAGAAGTTCGTCCAGGTGCGGGTAGGGTATACCTTCGAACAATTTGAGAAGGGCCGTCAGGAGGGTCACGGCGTAGACGGTCCACCCTACGAAACGTACCGATAGTTCCTTCATCCCCCAGGCAAGAAGGATGATGTTGGCCACTCCCACCACCCAGGCCGGAGATATGCCGAAAGCGTAGTTGGTGAGTACGGCGATCCCTGATACGCCCGAGTCGGGGAGGCGATAGGGGATGGTGAGGGACATGATGCCGAAGGCCACGATCAAGGTGCCGAACGTCATCAGTGCGAACGTCGGCAGTTCCTTTCTTGTTGCGGACAGTGTGCGAAGTATGGTCTTCCTGAGGCTCCATTTCATGTAACAGAGTATAATTCCTCCGTGGCCGCCTTCAAAGAGGGGGCCTGCTTCGTGTTACAATTGTTGCCGATCTCAGAAAAGGGGGCAAAATTACAAGATGCAGATGCCAATGCAGATAAGTCTGGACGAGGTCCTGTCCATGCTCCTGGCCAGGGTCGACAGCCTGGCCTTCAACGATGAGAACCTCAAGACCAAGTTCAATATCCTTGCCAGGGCCATGTACCGCAAGGGCCTGATCACCGATGATGACGTTATCGAATCTATCCGCGAGGAGCACCGGATCCTGATGGACCTTGGCGTGATACAGGAGATGCCGACCGAAGACGTGATCCAAACCGTTGCAGAGGGAATTCTCCAGTGGATCAAGGGCGATGTGGAGGCCATCAAAAAGGCCATGGACGACTATGAGAAGAAGCTCCAGGAGCTGTCAAAGCAGCAGCAGGCGAAACCGAAGATAGATGTGGCCTCGCCGGCGGTGCTTCAGCAACTGGACAAGCTCAGTAACCAGGGCAAGGGGAAGAGCAAGCTGATCTACTAGTTCACGAGATACAATTGGAGGGTCCCGGCTTAAGCCGGGACCCTTTTTCGTAGAGTTCATCCTCCGCGGCAAGGAGTGGTGGGGATAGTGCCCGTAGCCTTTTCTTCCATTTTGATTGTTTTTTCGGCCCTTCTGGGGGCTTGCATGGGGTCCTTCCTGAACGTTGTCGCCTCCAGGACAGTGGAGGAGCGTTCATGGTGGGGTGGCGAGCGTTCGAGGTGCGACAGCTGTGGAAGGGAGCTGACCGCCCTCGAACTGATACCGATAGTTTCATGGTTCGCCCTCTCCGGCGGGTGCAGGTCATGCGGGGCTAAGATCCCCCTGGGATACCTGCTGGTTGAGGTCGGCGGAGCGGCCATCGGTGGCCTCATAGCCTGGAGGTGGGGGGTGTCTGTCACTTCCGCCTTCGCGGCGGTGGTCGCAGCGGGTCTCTTCCTTAACGCCCTGACGGACCTTTACAGCGGATTTGTCTACGACCTCTTTGCATGGGGACTTGGAGCTGTGGGTATGATCATGCGGATCGGCGGGGGCTGGGGTGCCCTGCTTGACGGCCTGCTCGGGGCCGGGCTGGGCTTTGCCGTGATCGCCGTGATAATCTTTGTGAGCAGGGGGGGCATGGGGTGGGGCGATGCCAGCCTGATGGCAGGTGCAGGCGCCGCCCTGGGGTGGCAGCTGTCCGCATGGGGCCTCTACTCGGGTTTCATGATCGGAGGGGTAATTGCCCTGGGTCTGCTCCTGTTCCGCAGGGTCAGGCGAAAGGACGCCATACCGCTCGGGCCGTTCCTGGCCGTCGGAGGGATCGTCTCGATGCTGACCGGAACCTGGTTCTACTCCTTCCTCGGGATGTCTGTAGGTTGGCCCTGGGGTTAGAAGAGGAGAGGGGTCAGGAAGGAGGAGATCATCTCCAGTGGTTTCAGTGAGGGGTTACCCTTCAGGCTTCGGAAAGCATGGTCAGCTCCCTCGATAACTACGAATCCCTTCTTCTCCAGGGGCAGGGGTGCCAGCTCCACCAGTCTGCGACAGGTGTCCTCCGGGAATGTGGAGTCCAGCGAACCGTAGAAAGAGACAAGTCTCTCCGCTCTCAGTCTGCCGGCGGCCTCGATGAGGGGGTCGCTACCAGGCATTGAGTCAAGAATGGGAAGTGTCAGGGCATTCTCTGCCTCGGAGCGTATCCTGTAACCCGATCCCCCCAGGGCTATCCCGGACGGTGTGAAGGAAAGGCCTTCACTTCCGGCGGCAAGGACTGCGTGTATCCCCCCAAGGGAGAATCCGAAGACCCATATGGAGCCTATGCCGGCCTCCATGGCGGCCGCCTCGATACCTGCTACGGCATCGGCATGGTCCTGGAAGAATGTCTTGCCCTTGAAGGCCGCATGGGCCCATGCCTCCCGGTCCTCGCCGAAGCTCTCCCGGTCGCGCCTGATGCGGCTTGTCTCGACTATGGCACAGCTCGCTCCCTGCTCGATCAGCATTCGTGCCAGTTCGCCGTACTTGTTCCCCGGCAGGGGGTTGGCGGAGCCGTGGACTCCGTGCAGGAGAACGACCAGGGGCGAGCCGCCGGAGGCCCCGGACCGTCTCATGATATGGACAGGGACCAGGCCGTCCCCGAAGGTGCCGGGTACATCTATCTTTTTTGTCTCGAGATCCAAGGGGCCCCTCCTCCCGGTATGGCTCTTTGAGCACATTAAGTTTATCATAGGGAAGAGATGCAGCACTTACCTCGGGGGGGCATTGACCGATGACCACCGTCTGCAGCTGGCTCAGGGATAGAGAACTGGAAGGGATCTGCTCTGAGATACTTGCCCTGATCACGATGCCGCTCATCGCAGGGAGCGTGACAGAGGAACACCTGGTGGTGGAGTTCTCGAACAGCTACTTCGATGAACTTACCGGCCTGAGCAGCCTGGATCTTCCAGAGACGCTGGATGTCCTGTTGTCGGGGATCGAGGGACCGAGGGACCTGGAGCCCCTTTACCTGGCGGCCAGGGAGAAAGGCTGGAAGACCGTAAGGTGGACTCTTGTGCCGGGAGAGATCGAGCTCGAACTCTACTGCTGGAGCGGGGACAAGCATTTCCTCGCCTTTTTCCACGATCTGTCCCCCCACGAGTTCCACGCCAGGCTTCTGGTCATGAAGGAGAGATTCACCCAGCTCATAGGGCTCTACGACGTGAAGGGCATGATCCCACAGATGATCCTGGAGCTGGTGGACCACATGGGTGTGGACTGGGCCGGAATATTCGTATGGGACGGGGCACGGGAGAGATGGATGCTCTCCCTGGAGGAGGCCAACCCTGGAGAGTTCGGGCGAGATGAACAGCATAGCGCTCTTACTTTTGCCAGAGATCTGTCCGAAGCGAAGGGTGGTCCCTTCGGCCATCAGTTCGGGGGACTTCCTGTCCAGGACGGTGCACGCTGGTGGGTCCCCTGGGTAACGGAGGCCAGGGAGTGGGAGCCCATGATGACGGAGGCGGGCTTCGGGTCCCTCTTCTCGGGGGTGCTGCTGACGGGCTCGGCACCGGCCGTTCTGTTATGCCTCACCAGGACCACAGGAGGGTTCGCGAGGATCAACAGGGATGTGATGGAGTCGCTGTGGCCGGTGTTCCTTTCTTCTGCGGAGAGGAACCGGGCTGTAGAGGGGATCACGAAGCTTTACACCAGAGACCCCGTTTCTGGCCTTTACGCACAGAACATGATCTACAAGGTAATGAAGCTCGAGATGGACCGTTCCAGACGTTACAGGTACCCCCTTACGGCCATATCTGTCGAGGTAACCAACATGGGCCAAATACGCGAGACGGGTGGCGAAGAAGCTGTGGCCGAGACTATCCAGAGGCTCTCCCGGGAGATACTGAAGAACCTCAGGAGTGTTGATATTGGCGGACGGATAGGCGACGGAGGGGTCATCGTGCTGCTGCCCCATACTCCCCTGGAGGGTGCCGAGGTTGTCTCCGGGAGGATAAAGGCCCAGACCGGTTCCGTGTCCCCCTATCAGAACCTGGCCATTGAGACCGAGGTAAGGGTAGCGCTCATGGACGATAACTGCAGCGGACCCGAGGACCTTCTGGCCCTTCTCGGACTTTCCGACGGCGGCAAAAGGACCTCATGAACGCTCGTTGAGCCTTGATATGAGATCCACGGCCCTCTCCAGTTCTTCAGGAGGGGGCACCCTGAGCCTGACCGTCGAATCGTCCAGGTCCAGGTACCCTGAGCCGGGTTCGCTGTCGATCCCCAGATGGGCAAGCATTTCGAAGAGGTTACCCCTTCTGTGATGTACCATCATGATAGGTGTCGACGGGTGAGTAGCCGCCACCTCCAGGTTCTTGATCTTTGCCATGGTGTCCAGCATGGCCGCCTTGGCTTCCTGCACATACTCCCGGGTCTTTTCCAGGAACTCCCCGTCCTCAAGGGCAGACAGGGCAGCCTCGATCCCCGGAAGGCTTACTCCGAAGGGGGGCTGGAGCATGCTGAAGATCTGGAATAGCTCGGGGTCTTTTATCACGCCGTAGCCTACACGCATGCCAGCCAGGCCCCAGGCCTTGGAGAACGACCTGGTGACAATGCAGTTGGGGTGTTCCATGCCGACGGCGGACTCCTCGCGGGGCAAGTAATCCCCGTAGGCCTCGTCGACTATAACCCAGCACCCCCTCTCGAGGCATTCCGCAACTATCTCTTCCAGGTCCTTCAGAGGAAGGACCTGCCCGGTGGGGTTGTGAGGCCTGTCGATGTAGAGTACGTGTGGTCGCTGTCGGGCTGCCCTCTTCCAGGTCTCCAGATCGGCCTCGAACCGGGGACCCTTGAGAAGAACAGGGTGGTAACGGGCGTTCCCCTGCATCGCCTGGAGCGGCATGTCGGTGAACTGGGGTGAGACCCCGGACAAAAGGGATCCCGGAGGCAGAAGCAGGCGGGCCAGGGTGATCAGAACGTCCATTGAACCGTGCCCCAGAACTATCCGGTCCTGAAGGTCCTCGTCCCCGAGGTACCTGGCGATCGCCCCCGTCAGGCTCTTGGCCACAGGCGGAGGGTAGTCGCATATAGCCCACTTGTGGCAGGATTTAAGAAGCCTCCTGACCGTTGGAGGTACCCCAAGCGGGTTAGTGCCGAGTCCACAATTCACCAGCAGAGAACCGGGGGAACGGTGAAGCTGGCTCTCCGCTCTTTTAGCGTAGCTTTCATGGGTCATTTCCAGGATGTGTCTCGGGAGCCTTCCTTTCCACAATTTAAACCCCTCCTAACGACTGTTATGATATAATACCGGTGTAGCGGGTAAAAGAGAACAGGCCCTGCGGTGTTCGTGAACATGGTGAAGAGCCTTGAGCCAACACCCGGTTTGGGGAGACCAGTCTACCCGCCGGCAGTGGCGGCGCTCAGGCGCTACCCGCGCAAAGGCGGGTGAGGTTTCCACCTAGTTAGGATCGGGTCAAGGCCTTCGTGTCACGGCACTCGCGGGGGCGTCTTTTTTACACGGAGCGGGGTATGGGGGCCAAGGGTCTTCATGCCCCGTTTTCTTTAATCTT
>JAAYDT010000097.1 GCA_012729145.1 Synergistaceae bacterium
AAAGATGAAGCGTACAGGAGTTCTTCTGGCAGCAGTCCTTCTTCTCGGAGTATTTTCAGGCCAGGCTCTGGCCGGACAGATAGTCGTAAACGGTTCCACCACTGTTCTCCCCATCGCCCAGGCAGCCGCAGAAGCTTTCATGGAAGCCCACCCCGACGTCAACATATCCATTTCCGGAGGCGGCAGCGGCAACGGCATCAAAGCCATCATCGACGGCACCACCGACATCGCCAACTCTTCCAGGTTCATCAAGCAGAGCGAAGTTGAAGCCGCCGTCAAGAATGGCGCCTACCCCGTGCCCTTCGCGGTGGCAGTGGACGCCATCATCCCGGTGGTCCACCCTTCCAACCCGGTTAAGGATCTCACCATTGAGCAGCTTCGCGACATCTACATGGGCAAGATCACCAACTGGAAGGAGCTCGGCGGAGCAGACCGGAAGATAGCCGCCGTGACCCGCGACACCAGTTCCGGCACCTTCGAGGTGTGGGAAGAGAAGGTCATGAACAAGGAGAAGATCATGCCCCAGGCACAGGTTGTGGCCTCCAGCGGCGCAATGGCCCAGTCCGTGGCGGGCAACCCGGGTGCCGTCGGCTACATCGGGATCGGCTACCTGGAAAGCAGCACGAAGGCCGTAACCGTAAACGGCGTCGAAGGGAATGCGAAGAACGCCCTCAACGGTTCGTTCCCCGTTTCCAGGTACCTCTTCATGTTCACCCCGGGCTGGCCCGAGGGAGAGGTCATGGAGTTCATGAACTTCATCCTCAGCGATGCCGGGCAGAAGATAGTCGAGGAGTCGGGGTTCGTGCCCCTGAGGTAAGAGAGAGCTTTAACTGAAATTGCCACAGGGCCCGGACACCGCTTCCAGGCGGCAACGGGCCCTTGTGCGGTTTTTAAAAAAGGAGGGCTGGACGTTGAGAACATCTCTCAAGGAGGACCGGATACCGCGTATAGCGGTGATGACCATCGCCTCGCTGGGCGTGGCCATAATGCTTTTCATACTTTATTCCCTTGTTCGCGACAGCATCCCCATCCTGGCGCACGTGACCCTTTCGGACCTCCTGTTCGGCACCCACTGGTACCCGACCTACGACCCGCCCGAGTTCGGTATGCTGCCCCTTATTGCCGGATCGGTCTCTGTAACGCTGCTGGCATCTCTGATCTCACTGCCCATAAGCCTTGCCCTCGCGGTGTTCCTTTCGGAGGTCTGCCCCGCCATTCTCCGGGAGATACTCAAACCCGTCATAGAGATACTGGGCTTCTTCCCTTCGGTTGTCCTGGGTTTCATCGGCATGGTGGTGATCGCCCCGTGGATGGTGATGAACTTCAACATCATGACGGGGCTGAACCTTCTGAACGCCTCGGTCCTGATGGGGGTCATGATCATACCCATTGTAACGTCCCTGGCCGAGGACAGCCTGAACTCCGTCCCGAAGGACATTCGGGATGCGTCCTTTGCCCTTGGAGCGACGAGGCTGGAGACAATAACCAGGAGCGTTATTCCCGCCGCCCTCCCCGGGCTTATGACGGCCTCGCTGCTCGGGGTAATGAGGGCAATAGGGGAGACGATGGTGGTCCTTATGGCCGCCGGTGGAGCGGCGATGATCCCCCGCTCGATAATGGACCCGGTGCGCCCCCTTACTTCGGCGATCGCGGCGGAGATGGGGGAGACTCCCTTCCGGTCCGATCACTACTTCGCCCTCTTTTTCGCCGGGCTGCTTCTCCTTTTGATGACCCTGGCCCTTAACATGACCGCCCTCTGGATAGAGAGCCGCGCCAAGAGGCTGCGTTCATGAGCGGGGCAAGGAAGTCGAAGGACCGGACAGCCACCATAATGCTCTGGCTCGTCATGGCCCTGACCTGCGGGATGCTGGCCCTTATACTGGCGTTCCTGGTCTCCAAGGGGTGGAGCGTCCTCAGCTGGGAGTTCCTCACCAAAAAACCCAGGAGCATGATGACCGCAGGGGGGATATCCACACCGATAGTGGGGACCCTGCAGCTTGTGCTTGTCTCCATGGGCTTTGCCTTCCCCGTGGGGGTGTTCACCGCCGTTTACCTGGTGGAGTACGCCAGGGACGACTGGTTCACCCGGGCCCTGAGGCTGGCGGTCCGCAGCCTTGCGGGGGTGCCTTCGGTGGTGTTCGGGCTCTTCGGGCTTTCATTCTTCGTGATCTTCATGGGATTCGATCCGTCGCTGCTGTCGGCGGGGCTGACCCTGGGCTGCCTCGCCCTTCCCGTGATCGTCGGGGCCTCGGAGTCGGCATTGCTGGCCGTCCCCAGGGATTACCGGGACGCGTCCTACGCCCTGGGCGCGACCCAGTGGCAGACGATCAGGAAGGTGGTCCTCCCCGCGGCGTTCCCCTCGATAATCACGGGGGCAATACTCAGCGTGGGAAGGGTCGCGGGGGAGACGGCCCCGATAATTTTCACCGGGGCGGCCTTTTTCGCCCCAAGGTTCGCAAAGAGCATATTCGACCAGGTGATGGCCCTCCCGTACCACGTCCTGATCCTGGCAACGGCGGGGACCAATATAGAGAAGACCAGGCCTATACAGTACGGCACCGTCCTGGTGCTGCTCTTTTTTGTCCTCGGGATGACCATGACGGGTGTTCTGTGGCGGGCAAGGCTCAGGATCCGCCAGCGGGCCCAGCGTTAGGAACGGAAGGTGGTCTGAATGGAAAAAGACAAGTTCTCCGTCCGGGATCTCGACCTGTATTACGGGTCCAACCATGCCCTGAAGAAGATCAACCTGCAGATACCGGAAAGGGCCGTGACCGCCCTTATCGGCCCTTCGGGATGCGGGAAGAGCTCTTTCCTGAGGTGCCTGAACAGGATGAACGATTTCATCCCCGGCTGCAGCGTAAGTGGAAAGGTCGAGCTGGACGGCAGCGACATCTACGACGCGAATACAGACCTGATAAACCTGAGGAGAAGGGTGGGAATGGTCTTCCAGCGCCCGAACCCCTTCCCCATGTCGATCTTCGACAATGTGGCCTACGGTCCCAGGCTCCACGGGGACCGCGACCGGAACACCCTCCGGGACATTGTCGAGGAGAGCCTTCGGGTCTCCGCCCTCTGGGGTGAGGTGAGGGATATCCTGCATACCCCGGCGCTGGCCCTTTCAGGCGGCCAGCAACAGCGCCTCTGCATAGCAAGAGCAGTGGCAGTGCAGCCCGAGGTACTTCTCATGGACGAACCTACGTCTGCCCTGGACCCGATGGCGACGGCCCGGATAGAGGAACTCGTCCGGGAATTGAGAACGCGCTACACTGTAGTGATAGTTACCCATAACATGCAGCAGGCGGCCCGCATCTCCGACACGACGGACTTCTTCCTGTCGGGGGAGATGGTGGAGTCGGGCCCGACACAGCAGATGTTCACATCACCCAGGGACAAGAGGACCGAGGATTATATCACCGGCCGGTTCGGCTAGAACGGTCAAGGAGTTGAGAGAAATGGCGAACAGTCTTACAGGACGCAAGGAGTTCGATGAAAGTCTTCTCCGCATAGAGCAGAATCTTCTGAAACTGGGCTCCCTGGCCGAGGAGGCCATTTCCGGGGCGATCTGGGCGCTGCAGAAGCAGGATGACGCCCTGGCCCTGAAGGTTATCGAGGGTGACGACGTTCTGGACGACCTCACCCAGGAGATAAACGAACAGGCCCTTATGATGATAGCCCGCTTCCAGCCCGTGGCGCTGGACCTCCGTACCATTTCGTCCATTCTCCACATGTCCACCGACCTCGAGAGGATCGGGGATCTTGGAAGCGGTGTGGCGAAGGTGGCAAGGAAGATATTCCACGAGCCTCTCATCAAACCCCTGATCGACATACCGCGGATGGGGGAGAGGATCAGGGAGATGGTCGACGGGGCCCTCAAGGCCTTCATGAACAGGGACTGTGCCCTGGCACGGGAGGTCTGTGCCATGGACGACGAGGTGGACGACCTCGACCGGCAGATCTTCAGGGAACTGCTGATGCTGATGATGCAGAACCCCAGGAACATAGAGCAGGCCACCCACCTGATACTGATATCGAGGAACCTGGAGAGGGCCGGCGACCACGTAACCAACCTGTGCGAACACATTGTCTACATGACCACCGGCACCTTCATAAAGGCCGGAGATTTCAGGAGGCCCCATGAAGGGAAGAACGAATAGACCATGGTAGAGAGGATCCTTCTCGTCGAGGACGAAAAGACCATATCGGAACTGGTCGCTGAGAGCCTCAAAAGAAGGGGCTACCTGGTGGAGACGGCCTTTGACGGAGACACGGGGCTTTTTGCGGTCGAGACATCACTTCCCGACCTGGTGATCCTGGACGT
>JAAYDT010000098.1 GCA_012729145.1 Synergistaceae bacterium
AGGGCCTGCTCGAGCATGGCCGGGAAGGTCTGGGCTCTGGCAAGAAGGAAGCTCCTGTAGCACTCCTCCAGCTCCCTCTCGATAGATTCCCTCAGGTCTTTTAGTCCCCTGGCCTTCTCCAGAAAGGCCTTTATCAGGGCATCCTGCTTGTCCTTGAGAAGCTTGTGCCCCCTTTTGGCAACCTTCTGCCTGGTCTTCAGGCGGGACAGCTCCATGCGGTTCGGGTTGACATTCAGTTTTTTCGCCATATCCGGCTCCCCTTGCCAATATCTTTCTTAAGACGTCCTTTGACTGCCAGATCCCGCAATTACTTCTTATCCTTCTCCGCCCCGGATCTTGGCAGGAGGTATTTTTCGATGTAGGAATCCCTGACGCGCTTCAGTTCCTTGACGGGGATGATGGTCAGCAGGTCCCAACCGAGCTCAAGGGTCTCCTCGATAGACCTGTTCTCATACTCTCCCTGTCTGACATAGCTGTCCTCAAAGCGGTCTGAGAAGAGGGCAAAGGCCTTGTCCTCCTCTGAGAGGGCCCCTTCTCCCAGGATAGTGGCCAGCTCCTTGGCCTCTTTCCCCCTGGCGTATGCTGCGAAGAGCTGGTTCATGAGGTCGGCGTGGTCCTCCCTGGTCTTTCCGGCACCGATACCCTTGTCCTTCAGCCTCGAAAGGGAGGGCATGACATCGACAGGCGGGAATATACCCTTCCGGTGCAGGGTCCTGCTAAGAATGATCTGACCTTCAGTTATATACCCTGTCAGGTCAGGGATCGGGTGGGTCTTGTCATCCTCGGGCATGGTCAGGATCGGGAACTGGGTTATGGATCCTTTCTTGCCCTTAAGCCTGCCCGCCCTCTCGTACATTGTCGCGAGGTCTGTGTAGAGGTAGCCCGGATAACCTCTTCTGCCGGGAACTTCTTTCCTTGCCGAGGAGATTTCCCTCAGGGCTTCGCAGTAATTTGTAAGGTCCGTAAGGATCACAAGGACCTGGTAGTCTTTCTCGAAGGCGAGGTATTCCGCACAGGTAAGGGCAAGACGGGGGGTGGTTATCCTTTCGATGGCCGGGTCGTCGGCCAGGTTGACGAACATGACCGTCCTTTCAATGGCTCCCGTCTTCCGGAAATCCTCCATGAAAAAGTAGGCCTCTTCAAAAGTGATCCCCATCGCCGCGAAAACAACGGCAAAGTCTTCATGCCCGCCAAGCACGGTCGACTGCCTTGCTACCTGTGCAGCGATCCTGTTGTGGGGCATTCCGCTTCCGGAAAAGATGGGCAGTTTCTGCCCCCTTACCATCGGATTCATTCCATCAATGGTTGAGATCCCTGTCTGAATAAATTCGGAAGGATAATCCCGTGAATAAGGGTTCATGGGGTATCCGTTCACATCCAGGGTCTTGTCAGGAATAATGGCAACCCCTCCGTCTATCGGTTCCCCTCTTCCATTGAAGATCCTGCCCAGCAATTCTTTACTGACAGGGAGTTCGAGAACTTTTCCCATGAAAACGACTTTGGTACTGTCGAGGTCTATCCCTGTAGTACCTTCAAAAACCTGCACCAGAGCGTTATTCCGGGTAATCTCGAGCACTCTTCCCCTTCTTCGCTCCCCGTTAGCCAGCTCGATCTCCACGAGCTCGTCGTAACGTACTTCCTCGGTTTTCTCTACCACAAGAAGCGGACCGGAAAGGTTTGATATGGTCCTGTATTCCTTAGGCAACATCTCCCATGCCCCCTTCCGGAAGCAGTTTCTCTACTTCCTCTTTCATTTGCGAGAGTAGATCGTCGATCTTGTCCAGTTCCTTTTCATCCACGTATCTCATCCTTGCGATCTGATCCCTGACAGGCAGTGAGAAGACCTCCTGAATTGTTGAACCCCTTTCCAGGGCATCCTTGCAAAGATGGTGGAAACTGATTATATTCCTGAGCATCTTGAACTGCTTGTCCATCGATGCATAGGTGTCGATCTCGTGGAAGGCATTCTGGTGCAGGAAGTCCTCCCTTAGGGACTTGGCGGTCTCAAGGATCATCCTCTCCTGTCTCGACAGGGCGTCAATACCGACAAGCCTTACGATCTCCCTGAGCCTGTCCTC
>JAAYDT010000099.1 GCA_012729145.1 Synergistaceae bacterium
AACTGGCCGTTTTTTATTGCGGGCAGCAACGGACCCTCTTCTTGATGTATCCTTCTGACATGACTTTCATATCCAGTTTTCCACTTCGACCATCAAACCGGGGAGGAAATGACACCATGAACAAGCAGGTCTTAATTGACGCCGCCATCCGGTTCACAAGAAGCTCCGAAGAAAACATCATCAGCGATCCTGTCGCCCTGTCGGAATCAGTAAAAGGACTCGTCATCTTTGACGACCCGATATTTTCCTTTGCCAGAGCCGATGACGATCTTTTCTCAACTTTGAAAAAGCCGTCTGTCATCGGCGAACACTTTCTCCTACCGCATGAATGGCTGGAAGGTGCAAAGACCGTCATCTCATTTTTCCTTCCTTTCAGCGAAGCCGTCAGAACAAGCAACAGCCGGGAGAGCACCTGGCCATCGGATGGCTGGCTCCATGGAAGGATCGAAGGGCAGGCTTTTCTGAAGAGTATGTGCCTGAAACTACAGGATGACCTTGCCGAAGCCGGCTTCAGGAGCATTATCCCGCTGACGGACAGCCGGTTCCGGAGCAGGTCCGGCCCTGGAAAGACAAGGGATGAGGCAGGCAAAGGCGGCCAAGGGATCCCATATTATACAAGCAACTGGTCGGAGAGGCACATTGCATGGGTCTGCGGGCTGGGGTCATTCGGCCTTTCCAGGGGGCTTGTTACTTCAAAAGGCGTTGCGGGGAGGTTCGGCAGCCTTGTGACAGATCTGCAAGTCGAGCCGGACGGGGAACGTCACGAAAGCTTCCTGTCTTTCTGCAGTTCCTGCGGATCATGCATAAAAAATTGCCCCGTCAATGCGATATCCTTCGAGCACGGAAAGGATCAGGACATCTGTTCCAAGTTCCAGGACGAGATCAAGGAAAAGTTCAAGCCCCGCTACGGGTGCGGAAAGTGCCAGGTGGGCGTCCCATGCGAGAAAAACATGCCTGGTAGAAGGGGAAAGATCTAGATCTTCAGAAAAGGGCGGCTTCAGCCGACCCCCGGGAAGGAACGGGCCTTTTCAAGTAGTGAGAGGGCATTCATGCCCCTGATCCTGGAAAGGGCCGCTTCATCAAGACCCGAAGAAGTGAACATCTTTTCGTACCTTTCCGCACCCAGCAGGGGGAAGTCGCTGCCGTAGAGGAGTTTGTCCCCTGCCCCCGCTGCTACTGCCGCACTAAAAACACCGGGTCCGTAAAGGTAGGGAGCCGCTGCCGTATCATACCAGGCGTTCTGAAGGGCTACCTTCATGCCTGGCATTGTCTCGTAGCTCCATAATCCTCCGCCCATGTGAGCAAATATCACCTGGACCTCGGGGTGGTTGGCGCAGAATCCGGCGGCCTCCTTCGGCCCAATGTCCCCCTTGCCGGGGTAATCACGCCCCACAGGTTCGGCAACGTGAAGCAGAAGGAACATACCCCTCTCGTGACAGGCCGCTACCAGCCTCCAGGTCTCACGGCTGTCGGAGATGTCGAAGATCTGTCCATAGGGGAAGAGTTCACCCACCCCTATGAAACCCGCATCGTGACAGCGGGCAATCTCCTCCTCGAAACCCCGCGTCATGGGGTTAACAACCGCCAGGCCCCGGATCCTGTCGGGGTACCTGTGAACGGTGTCCATAACATAGTCGTTGCAGAGACGGCAAAGACCCGGGTCACGGAACGCGAACCCCGTGACCCAGGCCTGGTCAACACCGTCGGCATCCATTCGGGCAACAACATCCCCGGCGGTCCCCCATTTGTGGACCTTCCCGGAGCAGATCGCCCCGAAGTGGGGTTCCGTCCCGGCGATCCTTTCCCAGTCTTTCTCTATCTCAGGCGGGTATACGTGTACGTGTGCGTCGATATGAGTCAAACCATTCTACTCCCGTTTGAACCACCCAAAAATTAATGGAATTTCCAAACTGGCCAAAACCTCTTAATTGTTCTTTCAAAACAAAGTCAGCTATTAACCTTCCAGTAGATAACTGAGTCATCTCCAGGATTAATGAGATTATCCTCTCCTTCTCCTGTTCCTTCTCCCGATGGAGGCTCTAGTCCAAAAACAGCCTGAAGGTCCTGACTCAACACTCCCTGGTTTGTCTGGAGGTATAGCATAGCTTCCTCGTCAATTAGGGCTCCCCCGAGGTGAGTAACACCTCTCACATCCAGTTTCTGGACTGTGTCACCGATAGGATCCACAACATAGGTCCTGCTCCAGGCATCCTGGTTGCCCGGATTGCCCTGTTTCTTGATCCAGTAGCTCCTTGTGATAAGGACAACTTTCTCATCGTAGAAGATCGGGGAAGACGAGGGGAAAGCAGTCTTCCAATGCGACCCCTGTGCGGATCCAATTTCAATGGCGTCTTCATCTACAGACCTCATAGACAAATAAGTAAAGTCCAGATACGACGTCGGTTCAAGCACGGTATTTGTTTGGCCAAACGCATTTGATCCAAGCGTTAAAGTCGGTGGTGAAGACTCCTTTTCCAATTGAGTAATATCAATTACGATCAGACCGTAATGATCTGTCTCCAGCACATCAGAGGGGCTGCCATTTTTTGAGAAAGCTGAAACGGCCGCCAGAAACCGGTGAGGCCTGGACGTATCTTCTGGAACGTATAAATAAGTTAAGTCAAAGTCCTGAAGAGGGATCGCCACTTCATCACTCTGCCCGCCCCTGAGGGTAAGAAGCAGGGTAGGCGATTCACCGGCCTGCAAGTTCCACTTGTAGAGTGTACCGTTGGAAAGGTAAATATAAACCTCCCCCAGAAGAGGCGTGTAGGGGTAGGTCCCTCCCGGATAATCCCCTGGTAGCATTGAAGCTGCAGCTATCCTGGAAGGTTTCACAATATCATTGGGATGGGAAATCCCGTCAGATCCTTCATAGTAATAAACATCCCCCAACACATACTTGCCCCTGCATTTCCCATTGGATGCATCGATGTCATAAAGGACGTACTTTCCTTGTGAGTTGATCCCCAACAATATCAAGTGCCAGATCCTCGAGCCAGAATCATAAGTGTAGCCCACAACGGGTCTCGAGACAGACATGCGGAATCCCTGGTAATCGGAATAACCCAATGGAGGAGATGAAACGAGATCGCCATCAACCCACATCAGATCTTTCGCCAGGTTATCCTTATCCTTCCATTCAGCTATACTGACTGACCAGAAAGGTTTTGGATCAGAAGGGTTCGTTACATCAAGAGCGTAAAAACCAAAAAGATCGCCTCTGATACCCGAAGGTGGAGAAGCGTCGGGGATCGCAGGGTTCCATATTTCCTCGGGCTTGTATTGGAGGAAGCTCCCTTGCCCCATCGAGCCGAAGAGGATCCTCTTCCACACATTTGAACTTCCCTGATCCTCTATGTCGTGGATCAATATCTGGCCGTCAAGGGCTATCAGACGCGGTTCTTTTGATATGGAAGGATCGGTTTTCCAATATTCGTGGTAGGGGGTTACGAGAAGTGCCGGGGAGGGGATAAAGGACCATAGCTCCTGAAAAGAAGATCCATCTTCATCTCCAACAGAAAAGGCACGGACCTTACCGTCGTTGGTTGCAAAAAAGGTGATCGCGCCGCCAAAATTTTCATAGTTCAGGCTTTCATAGAAACTCTGCCATCCGGTCATTGGTCCAAGCCAGATATTATCTGGCCATACCACAACAGGCGCGGAATGACCGGCATCAGAAATAAAAAGATCGTCTCCTCCCTCTAGGGTTTTCAGGTTCAGGTTTTCAAGGAATTGATAATTTTGGAGGAAAGATTTCCAGTTGTCGTTAAGAGTGGCTGTAAACTCCTGATTCTTACCATCAGGAACCCCGTCATTGTTCGTGTCGTACCATGAAGCCACAAACTCAGGGATCAGTGAACCGATCTGAAGATCTTCCGGAGTCAGGTTTGTAAGGTTTTTCCTGCCACTCGGCAAACCAATATAGATAGGGACATTCGAAGGGAGATCGGGTTTCCTGATAACGGGGACCGGATCAACATCCATTAGTTCCATTCTGCTCGCCCAGGCCTGGATCGGGAGAATCTCTGTATCCAAGGGCATATAATAAGTGTTACCCCGGATTTTCACCAGTTCGCCGGCGATCATGGGCATTCGGTCCCCCCAGGCCATCATATCCCTTCCGACGGAAAAGAATGTTAGCGGTTCAGTTGAATTTGCATCAGAAACAATCTCGAAAGCTTCTTCTTCATCTTCATTCCAATAGATCACTTTTGGAGGTTCCGGGTAATAGCTTGGTACCGGCCAGAGCGGCCAATAGTCGTAATCAAGGGCTTTCGCTCCTGAAGCAAAAAACCCGAGCAGAAAGAACACCGTTATGGACATCCCTAAAAGCCACTTCTTCTTACTCCTCATGGGATATCACCACCATTGTTTCGATTCTCAAAACTCTCTCTTTTTGCGTCCCCTTGCTTGAAAAGGCTGTAGCACGAATAACGAAAGCTTGATAAAGGGCTCCTGTCCCACCACTCATTGCGATGTTCCTGTTAGGGTCGATTATATTTGAATAACCGATCTGGCCTCCTCCACTGCCTCCTCCACCGCCTGACCCGAGACCAAATGGGACCTGTGGGGGGAGCTCCTTCCTCGAATCGTTTGAAAGGCTTCTGAAACCTTCTGGGTGGTCATCTGGATCCAAAAAGTAATTACAATCCAGAAGTTCTACTGTAACAGAGATCTCTGGATCTACGGAAATATCCTCTAGAGCATCAAGAGCGTAAATATCTGAAATATCATCAATGTACTCTCGAGGCTCCGTGTCAAGACTCGCCTTGTTCTCCCACAGCTCCTTCTTCCCCTCTTCTATCCCTGCCTGTGCGGCATTGTAAAGCCGGGTCTCGGTCACAACCTGTCTGGAGGTGGAGTACATGTTCTCCACAGCATAAAGAGCCACTCCGACCAGAACGGCTCCCAGCAAGATGAACACCAATGTCATCGGCAGGGCCATGGCTCTTGTTCTGTGTTTTGAGAACACCGGAAATCTCAATTCCTGATCCTCCATCCCTT
>JAAYDT010000100.1 GCA_012729145.1 Synergistaceae bacterium
TCCTGGGAGGCAGTACTGCCTTTATCGCAGTCTGGTTAAAGGGTCTTTTCAGTTGAAGTACGAATCCAGCGTGGCCAGGCCGTAGACTTTTGATGTTTTTTGGCAACGGACCCTATCTGAAAGAGATCGGAGACATTTGCGGATATCAAAATCGGGAATGACCCAGACCTGGAAGCGGTTCGAAGAATCTGGAAAAATAGAATAGCACCCTGGAGAAAGAAAGAAGATCCTTTCAATGCCATTAGACTAGAATATTCAATTGTGCAGGCATGGCACCTTCAAGCAAGCATCCACATCTCATGGAGGGATCACGAATGAGCCTTGGATCACTGATAATGTTTCCGGTCATTTTGAGCTTGTGTTTTTCATTCAACCTGTCAACAGCGGAAGCATACGAACCGCCGGTCTACGTAGACTATGAATACGGAGACCTGAAGGAAGTTATCGTCGGCCTTCCATTCGGGATGACGCCCTCATTGAGCGCGCCCTGGTTTGAAAACGCCATGAAGGTATTGCCGCCGGACGAGGCGGAGTATGCAAGAAAAACAGCGGGAATGCTCTGGACCGATATGATCGACCCCAAAACCGGCAAAAGCGAAACAGAGAAGCTGGAGGAGGAAAACCTTGCCCTGATAGGCATTTTAAATTCCCTTGGAGTTAAAGTTTATCGGCCGAGAGAGATAACCGTTGATTTCATAAAGGAAAATTATGGGTCCGATGTTCTGGAGAACGGGTTCAGCCAGGATTTCCCACGTGACAACATGGCCGTGATAGGTAACAGCCTTATAGAGTTCAATCTTCGAACACCTCTCAGAAAGGTCGATATTTCAGGGTTCAGGGAAATCCTTCTGGAAAGATGCACGAAGGAGGGAGTGCGGTGGTTCTCAATGCCGCACACGGAATTGCTTGCCCCGCCCTCTCCTGATACCCCGCTCCTGGAAGGCGGAGACGTAATTGTACTGGGCAGGACTATCCTGGTCGGCAACACTCTGAATCCAAGCGTGGGATCTAACGAAGCAGGCTTCAGGTGGCTGAAGAACATACTGGGAAGCTCCTATGATGTTGTACGGGTTCCCCTGAGGGAGGACGTTCTCCATCTCGACTGCGTTCTCTCCGTTCCTCGGAGAGGCCTGGCGATAGTTTGTGAAGAAGCTTTCGTTGATGGGCTGCCCGACCACATCAAGGGGTGGGACCTGATCAAGGTCGATATCGAGAGCGTGCGGAGGCTTACAGTGAACGGGATCCCGGTCGACGGTGAGAACTACATCATGTCCTTCAATGAACACAACGACAACAGGTATCTGCAGGCTGAACTCGAGAAGAGGAATATAAAAGTCCACAGGGTGTTTTTCGGGACCCACAACGGTCAGGGCGGCTCACTCAGGTGTGCGACCCAGCCTGTCATAAGAAAAATCAGGTAACCGGGGCGGGTTGGTCCCGTCGCTCGGGACGCTGGCCTTTCCCTCCGGCTTAGGGTGCACAATTTCATTTCAAGGAGGAAGTGTCAATGAGATCCAGACCATCTGTTTTCGCGTTGCTTCTGCTGCTCTCTCTGGTACTTGTACATCCGGGCGAGAGTTGCACCACTATCCTCGTCACAAAGGGCGCTTCCTCCGACGGCTCGGTGATGATATCGCACTCTGACGATAACGATCTTATGGACCAGCGCATTATCCGTGTTCCAGCCCAGGACCACGCCCAGGGCGCACTCCGCCCGGTCTTCTGCACTGCTGCTGCCATAGGCGCATTCCCGCAGTACAACAGTTTCTCCTATCCGCGCATGGTTACCGGTGATAGGGGTAGAGGTTACGATACCGCAGGTCCCGCTTCCATTCCTCTTGGGCACATTCCCCAGGTGGAAAAGACCTATGCGTATTTTGACGGCAGCTACGGGATTATGAATGAACACCAGCTAATGTTCGGGGAATGTACCGACGGATCGAAGGTCACCCTTGATCCGGAGCCGGGAAAGCGGATTTTCTATTCTGCCGAACTGTCCAGGGTAGCTCTTGAGCGCTGCCGCACGGCTCGTGAGGCTATCAGGGTGATCGGGGAACTCATAGAGAAGTACGGTTACTACGGTACGGGAGAAACACTTCCTGTTGGGGATACTGAGGAAGGGTGGGTAATGGAGATGGCACCCTCTCCCGAGGGAGTAGGTGGTCTGTGGGTTGCGAAGAAGGTTCCCGATGGGGAGGTCTTCGTGGGGGCCAATGAGTTTCGCATCCGGGAGGTGGACCCCGATGATCCTGACATGATGTTCTCGAAGGATCTTCACGAAATTGCCCAAAAGCATGGATGGTGGAAGCCAGAGGACGGAAAACTCGACTGGCTGAAAACGGTGAGTCTCGGGGAATACAACCACCCATACTACTCGCTTCGACGGGTGTGGCGGGTCTTATCCCTGGTTGCACCTTCCAGGAACTTTACCCCGTGGGTGGAGGATGGATTTACAAAAGATTACCCGTTTTCTGTCAAACCTGACAAAAGGCTCTCCGTCAGGGATGTCATGGGCCTTCATCGCGATCACTTCGAAGGCACAGAGTTCGACCTCACAAAGGGTGTTGCGGCAGGTCCGTTCGGATATCCCGACCGTTTTTACGGTCCCTACGATGGGAAAGGAGATGTGGGCGATCCGTCACGAAAACTGGAAGGCGCCTGGGAGCGTCCGCTCTCCGTATCTTATTGCGGTTACGTTTACGTGAACCAGGCTCGCGGATGGCTTCCGGACCCGATCGGGGGGATCATGTGGCTGGGGCTGGACAAACCCACTGATACTGTCTTTATCCCCTTTCATGTCGGTGTGACGTCGCTTCCCCGATCTGTTGAAGTCTGCAATACTGAGAAATTCTCCCGTGAGAGCGCATGGTGGACCTTCAATTTCCTTTCGAACTATCAGGGACTCAAGTACAGCTATATGCACAAAGAGATCGTTGTCCTCCAGGAGCAGCTCGAAAAAGGTTTTCTCGTCTTTCTTCCCGAAGTTGAGAAGAGAGCGTTGCAACTGTACGAGAAAGATCCTTCAGAAGCAGTGAAATACCTGACGGAATTGGCCGAAAACTATACCGCTTCTGTAATGAAGGAATGGTGGGATCTGAGCGAACAGCTCATTGTTAAGTACAACGACGGCCTTCTGAACGAGCCCGGTAATATGGGGCAGCCCCTGGGATATCCCGGGGAGTGGTTGGAAACGACGTCCTGGCCCAACGGGCCAACCACCTATCAGAATCCCGAGTCCTAGAGGTGTCAGCCCGTACACATTTGACAAAATTGGTGGGAACGTAAGGTTTGCCAGAGCGACAGGGGTATATCTTTGCCATTGTTTCAGCGGGGCAAGGCTGAATGAGACCGGAAAAATTGACGGGATATCTGAATCGTGCGTAAATCGTTCCTGCCTCAGGCTTGAACTCAGGTTTGAAAAGGACAGGCATCCGGAAGGAGAACTGCTACGGATGGTGGAAGATCTTGAGTAGTCAATAGCGTAGGTGTGACCCCAATGGCTGCGCGAGGAGATGAGACTGTGAATAAGGCGAAAGGTCCATGGATCCACCGCTTCATGATCTACTTTTTTACCGTGGTCCTGGCTGTTCTTGTATTCTGGGTTCTCGGATTCCTCGTTGAGGATATCGGGGCCATTCGAGGTCCTCAATATACTGAGATAGAACAAAGATATGTAGACCAGGATCTGGTCGACAGGGCGAAAACCCTCATGGCGGAAATTACAGACGTAGACCGTGCAATTTCCGACAAGCGCGAGGAAATGCGTATCGTCAACGACAGCTCCCAGAACCTCCAAAATACCATCAACCAGCTTATAGAGCTCCAGAAACTGGCAGTCCAGAGGTCCGTCTCTCTTTCGGACAAGGAGCAGACCAACCTTTCCGAGAGTCTTGCCCATTTCCTTGAAAGCCAGAAGCGTTACCAGGTTTACAACACGGAACTATCACGGCTCACCGACCGTAAAAGGTCTCTCGAGTCCGAAAGATCGGCCATTGAAAAGAAGATAGCCGGGCAGACATTGCCTGCAGGGGAGGAATTCCGGGTCCTTCGGGAGAAACACGATCTTCGTCTGGCGGGGTACCAGTTACTGATCCTTCTCCCCATGCTGGCCGCTGGTGCCATTTTTGTGGTCAGGAAACGTGGCAGCGTTTACTTTCCGCTTTTCCTTGGATTCGCGGCGGCTACGCTTCTGAAGACAGCTTTCGTCATACACAGGTATTTCCCTGCCCGATACGTCAAGTATGTTCTTGTAGGTGGGCTCCTCATAGCCGTTATCAAGCTCCTGGTGTATTTCATCAGGGTCATTGCCTTTCCTAAAGCCGACCTGCTGATGAAGCAGTATCGCGAGGGCTATGAAAGGTTCTTCTGCCCGGTATGCGATTTTCCCATCAGGAGGGGCCCACGGAAATTCTTGTTCTGGACGCGCAGAACGGTCGGCAAGTTGGAGCTTCCCAGGGGATCGGATGAAGACAGTCCATACTCATGCCCGGCCTGCGGAACGGTTCTGTTCGAGGAGTGCCCGAAGTGCCATAATATCAGGTATTCTCTGCTTACTTTCTGCCAGCACTGCGGTGCAGTGAAGGAGATAGAACACGGTTCTGATAACGCAAAAGTATGATTCTTGATACCAGTAAGGAAAGAACTTAGCGAAAACCTTCCAAAGCCCGGTTGTGTCAAATGTGTACGGCCTGACACCAAAAAGGTGTCGCTGCCCTTTGGAATGAATATATCTCCATTGACAGATTCCACACTTCTCCTTAAGATAGTAAGCGATTACTTACTATTTAGGAGAAGGGGTGTTTTCATGGTTCAAAAGGGCAAAAATCTTCCCGCCCA
>JAAYDT010000101.1 GCA_012729145.1 Synergistaceae bacterium
AAAAAAATAAACCGGGGCCACCCTAAAATGGGCGGCCCCGGCCAGAAAAAAACGTATGCAGTTGATCCTGATACTTCCTAGAGGAATACTCCCCTCATCCTTACGGCATCGGCAACACGTGCTATGGCAGTCATGAAGGCTCCACGGCGCATTTTGACCTTCCTCTCCTGGCTGAACTCCCAGACCCTCTGGAAGTTGCCCTTCATGATGTGAAGGAGCCTGGAGTTGTACTCTTCGCGGGTCCAGAAGTAACCACCGAGGTTCTGGGCCCATTCGAAGTAGGAACCGATAACGCCGCCGGAGTTGGCGAGGAAATCGGGAACGATAAGGATGCCCTTGGCGTCGAGAACGGCGTCGGCCTCAGGGGTTATCGGACCGTTGGCAGCCTCGACGATGTACCTGGCCTTTACCTTGTCGGCGTTGTTCTTGTTAACCGCTCCCTCAAGAGCTGCGGGAATGAAGACATCAGTGTCGAGGAAGAGAAGCTCCTCTGCGTCGATCTTCTCGAGGCCGGGCTGCTTGTATCCGTCAAGCAGCCTCTGGGGATGCTCGGAGATGTGCTGGAAAGCCTTGTTGATGTCTATGCCGTCCTTGCAGTAGTAGGCTCCAGTAATGTCACTGATACCGATGACCTTGGCACCGGCATCGACAAGGGTGAGCGCTGCATAGGTCCCTACGTTGCCGAATCCCTGGATCGTGAAGGTGGTTTTCTTTGGATCCTTTTCAAGGACCTTGAGAAGTTCAAGGGCACAGGTGGCGACCCCGAGACCGGTGGCCTCGGTACGGCCCTGGGAACCCCAGAGGCTTACCGGCTTTCCTGTGAATATCGCGGGCTCCAGCCTGCCTCTCATCTTGCTGATAGTATCCATGAACCAGACCATCTCCTGGCCACCGGTGTTGACATCCGGCGCTGGAACGTCAGACCATGCTCCGACCACCGGCTCTATCCTGGCTGCAAAGGTCCTTGCAACGCGCTCCTTCTCCCCCTTGGACATCTCGAGGGGGTTGCACTCGACGCCACCCTTCCCTCCGCCGTAGGGAATACCTGCAAGGGAACACTTCCAGGTCATGAGCATGGCCAGGGCTTCGCACTCCTCAAGGCATACGTCTGGGTGGAACCTTATGCCGCCCTTTGCCGGTCCGATGGCCGAGGAGTGCTGTACCCGGTAGCCATTGAAGACCCTGGTCGAGCCGTCGTCCATAACGACAGGGATCGAAACGGACATCTTTCGCTCGGAGTTGCCCAGTATCTCGATAAGGCCGTCCTCGAGCCCCAGTTCTTCGGCTGCTCCATAGAAGTTCTTCAAAGCGGTGTCAAGGAGCACGTTCTCGGAAGTTCTCTTACCCATTCAAACCGCACCTCCAGATTCATGCTTATGACCCGGGAAAACCGGGTCATTAAAACTAAAACCTTGTTCATAAACTAACTATTATCTTAACTTTCACGGACTAAGCCCTTCAGCAACTACTATATGTGAAATAAATCCCTTGTCAAGTGGTCGGTATTATGTATACCCGAAGTCCTCTCCTCAATATCCTGTTGGGAAGATCAGAAAGCAGGACTCCTGAAGATAGACAATTTAACAAAAAAGACCTGTTTACCTTAAGGAACTGGAGTGACCAGGACCTGAAAAGCCAACAGGAAAGAGACAGGGCCGGGAACATACTGCACTCCGGCCCTGAAGTAAACATCCTTGCTTTAGACGATCCGTCCCGTCCATTGTTAAGTCTTCATACTCTTTTCTGCAACGGAACCCGAAGTTCAGGTCTTTTGCTTTACCGGCTGATCCTCCTGGCTTCCCAGTTTCAACTGTCACTCCTTACCTGCCGCATCCTCCGCTCCGGATACCCTGGGCTGTCATTACCTCCACGTTTGCAGACCAGAGGAACCCCGTCTGTTCGACCCTTACCAGGTCATCTGAAAACTCCATCTCCTCCGGGACCCAAATTGTGATACCCTGATCGGCAAGCTTGATGTATCCACTATCTACAGGGGGCTTCCCGCTCTCGACGAGAGCTGCATATCGGGCGGATCACCCTCCCCCAAGACGTCTTACTATCACATACCCCTCCTTACCCATTGACTCGACCTTGGTCTTGGCCTTGTCGCTGATCTCCAGTTTCAGCTTTCTTTCACTCATACCCAATCCCCCCATAGAGTTTTATCTCTGGATAGCGTGTTCATTATACCCCACGGTTGTATAAACGCCAACCCCTACCGGAGAGGACCCCCATGAAATCCGAAGGAGGTACGGCAATGAACTTTTTCCCGGAGAGATGAACCATGGGGTCGGGCAAGGACCGGAACTCGATGCTCCTGGAGTGAAGCATGGGCCTTTGAATACCCAGTAGCCTCCATTCGGCATTCACTTTTCGGTCGCCGTACTTGATATCCCCGATAAGAGGGTGACCTATGGAGGCAAGGTGGACCCTCGCCTGATGCGGGCGCCCGGTGAGCAGTTCCACGAGAAGCAGTGAGACCGAAGGGTCACCCTTGATCTTCTCGAACCTGGTCAGGGCTTTCTTCCCTCTGTCTGTATCGATCCCCACGATGTTCTCTTCTCCGGTCTTGAGCAGGGGTGAGTCTATCCGGCCTTCGTCAGGGGTTTCCCCGGAGACCAGGGCAAGGTAGGTCTTGCGGACACTCTCCCGTCGCCATGCCTCGTGGAGCGCTCTCAGGGCGACCCCGTTAAGGGCCAGCACCATGGCTCCTGAAGTGTTCCTGTCGAGCCTGTGTACCGGCGTTGGCAGGAAGGTAGTGTCTTTCCAGTCGAGAGCAGCGGTGGTCCTGGAGATCACGCTCTCTCCGCCTGCAGTATCCGGTTGTGAAAGCAGGTTCCAGGGTTTGTTGACTATGCAGAGATCGTTATCGGCATATATTATCTCTATCTCCGGCCTGGAGTCCCGAAAGCGCGCTGAAACATCCTTACTGGCCCCTGCCTCCGGATCGTCCCAGGGGACAAAGACGCAGTTCCCTGAGGCCACTCGGGATGAAAAATCAACCCGGCGCCCGTCAACCTTCACCATCCCTTTTCTGAAGGCACGCATGATCGCGCTCAGCGGGAGATCGGGCCACTTCTTCCTGATGATCTTGTCGATCCTTCTGCCGTCATCATGACCTGATACCCGAAAATCCTGTCCCATAGTTATGATTCCTCAACTTTCCTGGACCCCGGTCTCCAGAACCTTCTTCCAGCAGAGAAGTGGAAGTCCGATATGGATGGTTCTCCGTTGCCGCTCTCGGGAAAAGTCTCCCAGCAGAACATAATGAAGTTGAGCTCGTCCGCTGAGGAGACGACCATGGCTTCGGGAGTTGCCGGAAGTACCGGGGAACCGTACTCCTTCCGGCCGTGATGGCTCACAAGGATATGCCCCAGGGCCGTCTCGAGTTCATCGTCCAGACCGAACTCCCTGGCCAGAAGGGAGAAGCGGTTGAACCCAAGGGCAATATGATCGATCACTGTCCCTGGGACTGTCATGGAGGGGAAGGGGTCCAGCTTGTAGGAGTCTATCTTGCCGATGTCGTGCAAAAGCCCCCCGGCGGTCACCAGGTCAAGGTCGATGTCGACACCAGAACCGTTGTATGACCGGGCGAGAGCCCTGGCGCTCCTTGTGACGGCCAATGTGTGCTCGAGAAGTCCATGGACATAGGCATGATGATGAGTGACGGCAGCTGGCATCTCCCGGAACTTCTTCCATGTCTCCCCCTGGAAGACCTTTTCCAGGAACCCCCTCACCTCGGGGCGGCAGCTATCTATCATGGACCTGAACTCATCCTCCATTTCTTCCACGGGAACCGGGGAGGACCGGATGAATTCTCCAATGGGGTACTTCTCTGGATCCAGCAGGAAGAGCTCGGAGAACTGGAACTGCTGTCTGCCCCTGAACTCCGATACGGTTCCGATGGCTCCTACAGGAACGTTGAGGAAGGCACCGGACATCTCCCGCGAGGATGGCTCCATGGGCAACCGGTCTCCG
>JAAYDT010000003.1 GCA_012729145.1 Synergistaceae bacterium
CCTGTGGGGAACCCCTGTCGACAGCGTCTCAGACGATTATGCACTGGGGAGGATCCGGTCCTGGGTCCTGCAGGGTGGACCCGGCCGTTACATCGTCACCCTTGATGCCCTGTCTGTCCTCCGGGCAAAAGAGGACAGCTCCTTCAGACAGATCGTCGGCGGTGCCGACCTTGTCCTTCCAGACGGCAGAGGGCTCACGGGAGCCCTGGGCTTCCTCGGGACACCCGTCCTCCAGAGGATCCCCGGAGTCGACTTCGTTGAGCGGATGTGCAGACTTGCTTCCATTGAGGGGTGGCCGGTTTTCTTTCTCGGCGGAGCCCCCGGCGTGGCGGAAAAGGCCGCCGAGAAGCTCAGGTCCCTTTATCCCGGGCTGGTGATCGGCGGCATCCGGCACGGTTTCATTGCACCCGTCGACCTTAACGGGGTCCTAGAGGATATCAGGAGGTCCGGTTCCAGGTTCATCTTCGTGGGGATGGGAGTACCCAGGCAGGAGAACTGGATAGGAGAGCATCATTCAGAACTGGAAGGAACAGTGTCGATAGGAGTAGGGGGAAGTTTTGACGTTATTTCAGGCAACCTGAAAAGGGCGCCCCTTTATCTTCAGAAAGCTGGCCTCGAATGGCTCTTCAGGCTTGTACAGGAGCCGTGGAGATGGAGCCGGGTACGGCGCCTCCCTCTTTTCGTGTTCCACGTTATCCTCACGAAGCTTGGTTTTTCTTCTCTGAAAGGGGAATGAAGCATTGACGATCAATGCCGGGCAGCTAATGCACAGGGACCTGTCATCCGTGTCCGAGGATGACCATGTCCTTGACGCGGTCCATCTGCTTTTCAGCCAGCGCCTTTCAGGGGTTCCCGTAGTGAGGGATGACTGGGTACTTGCGGGTTACCTGTCGGAAAAGGACATCCTTCGAAAAGCAACGCCGACCTACCTGGAAGTCCTTGCCCAGAGTTCATTCCTTGATGATACCGAGGGAAACCTTATCGAAAGGTTGAAGCAGATCGGGAACATGAAGGTAAAGGATGTGATGAATCCCGATCCGATCTTTGTCAGGCCATCGGAGAGCCTGATGACCGTAGTGGACCTGATGCTCCGCAAAGGGTTGAAGAGGCTTCCCGTTGTGGAAGGCAGGAAGCTTGTGGGGGTTATCGACAGAGGCGGATTCTGCGAGTTCATGATGGAGGGCAGTGAGTTCCATGAGACCCGATGAACCAGTCCCGACCTTAGATGACCTTGATCCTGAGATCGAATCCTTCAGGAGGGCCCTGGAGGTCAGCCTTGAGGAGGAGAAGACACGCCTGAGGGAGGAGCAGGGCAAGGCCCTGGAGAGGATCAGGGAACTGTCGGAGAATTCGATTACCCTGGCTGAGAGCGAGTGGGAGAAGTACGAAGAGATGCTCCGATCCTCCAGGGAGTCCTTTATTGAAGAGCTGAGAGGCAGAATGAGTTATGTTCTTGATCCTGTACTGGAGAGGTTGATGAACGGGGATCTCGTGGAAAGGGCTGCCAGCGGGATACTCCCCGCTGCTTATCGGGAGCGAAAGGAAGGCTGCCGCTCTTGATAAGGGATATGGTCCTTCTCGGTCTCTGGGGCCTTGTAAGGGACAGGTCCCGGATCATCGAGAAGCTGCATGATCTTGGCGTTCTTCATCTTCAGGAAGAACCCGTCGAATATGTTTCAACGGAGGCTGCGGCAGATCTGAAGCTTCTTAGAGGCAAGGCCCTGGGTCTCCTGGAGAGCCTTGGCTGGAACGAATGGAGTTCTATCCCCCGAAAAGCCCTCGAAGAGAAGAGATCCGTTCTTTCCTCCCCTGATGAAGCGATAATCGATGGAATAAGAGACAGTCTGGACTCCTTCAGCACAAGGGTTACCGAGAGGATCCGCCTCAGGGAGGCACTGGGATCGAGGATCAATTCGATAAAGGGAGCCCTGAGAACCGTCAGGCATTTCGACTCCTTCATTTCAGAGAACTCCGGGAAAGGCCTTGAAATCACTCTCTGGTGGGCGCAAAGGGCAGATGTCGCTGACCTTGCTGCCAGGATCAGAAAGATGATAAGGGAACATGACCCCCTGGGCAGCGACGACAAGACCCCCTATCACCTGATTGTCAGTCCAGGCGGAGAGAGGATCCTCGCCATTGCCTATCCTTCCGAGTTCAGAAAAGGGGTCTCGGCTATCCTGAGCTCCCGCGAATGCCTTCCATGGATCCTCCCGGGCGAGTATGAGACCATGTCCTTCCAGGATGCCGTTCCCCTGATGGAGACCGCCCTTGAAGACCTTCCCCGGAGGATAGGGGAGATCGAAAGGAACCTTATGAAGACAAGGCAGGAATGGGGGCCCAAGATCGGAGCCCTCTATGTTCTGTTGGACGAAAAGATAGAGGAGATCCTTGTCGAGACTGGAAGCGACACCCGGGGGGAGATATTCCGTCTTTCGGGATGGGTCCCTTCCGACGAAAAGGACAGGCTTGAGACTGAATTGAGAGGAGAGTTCCGGGAAAGGATCCTTCTTCGCTGGCGGGATCCTCACCCCGGAGAGTGGTCCGAAGTTCCCACGTCCCTCAGTAATCCAGAGTATTTCAGGCCCTTCGAGCTGTTCCTGAGGCTGATGCCTGTCGTTTCATACAAGGGTCTTGACCCCACTATACTTATCGGTATTTTCTTCCCCTTCTTCGGGGGATGCATGATAGGCGACATGGGATACGGACTGGTGATAGGAGCCCTCGGTCTCTGGTTCAGGAAGAAGGTGGGTCGCCCCATGCTTAACGACGTCGGGTCCATTCTTCTCTTCATAGCAGCGTGGTCGATCTTATGGGGCGTGGCCTACGGAGAGGCGTTCGGGGATCTGGGACACCGGTTCCTTCACCTGGAGCCGTTATGGCTCGAGAGATCCCAGGTGGTCATTCCCGTAATGATATTCACCATAAGTCTCGGATTTGCCCACGTTCTTCTGGGTTTTATCATGGGGATGATCCAGGGGCTGAGGACAGGTCACAGGCACCTGTGGCTGGAAAGGCTGGGAAACATCCTGATCTTTATGGCCCTCCTTTCTGGGATGGTCCTGGTCAAGGGATGGCTGCCCGGACAGTTCTTTA
The DNA here is from genome assembly GCA_012729145.1 of Synergistaceae bacterium. GTDB lineage: Bacteria > Synergistota > Synergistia > Synergistales > Thermovirgaceae > 58-81. The sequence continues at coordinate 3,094 of JAAYDT010000003.1, forward strand.
CCATCTCCGTTACCCTGCTGGTGCTGGGACTTGCCCTTCTGCTTGCAGGAGGAGGAATGGGGGGTCTTGTCGAAGCTCTGGGGTCTGTCGGTAATGTGCTCAGTTACGTTCGTATAGCCGCCATAGGTCTCTCTTCCGCCATTCTCGCCATGGTGGCCAACAGCTTCGTTGATTCCATGGGGGTTACCTTTGTAGGTATCTTTATGGCCCTGACGATCCACCTTCTGAACTTCGTACTTGCCATTGCAGGTTCGAGTCTGCATTCTGCCCGGCTTCAATACGTGGAGTTCCTCGGAAAGTTCTATTCCGGAGGGGGAACCCGATACAAACCCTTTTCAAGGAGGAAACCAGAATTATGGAAAAAGCACTGATAGCTCTGGCTGCAGCTCTGGCCGTGGGATTGCCCGCCATAGCCACAGCATACGCCCAGGCCAGAATAGGCAGCGTAGGCGCGGGGACTATTGCAGAGAAACCTGAAACGGGAGGAATTATCATCATTCTTGAGGCCCTTCCGGAGACAATGGTGATCCTGGGTTTTGTCGTAGCCGTCATGCTGATCCTGCAGTTCGCATGAACCGGTCCTGAAAAGGCCAGAATAAGGCGCCCGAGGGTCACCTGCTGAAATGACAGGAACAGGAGATTTCAAGAGAGCTCTGGAGGAAGAGTTTGCGCTGAAATCTGCGGAGGCGAAGGCAGTATCAGACCGGTTCGTCTCGGACAGGATGTTCGAGGCGAGAAGAGAGACGGAAAGAAAGGTCCACTCCATAAGGACCAGACATAGAAAGAGGTATGAACTTCTTCTGGAGAGAGAAAAGAGGCGAGGCCTTCTCCTGGTCAGGGAGGAGGCCCTTGAGAAGATCTCCTCCTTCCTTGAAGAGATCTCGAAGAGGGTATGTGAAAGGATATCCATGATCCGGAGGGACAGGGTCCTCTACGGAAGGATCCTTGCCGAACTGGTCGGGGAGGCCCTTGACTCTCTGGCCGAGGAGGCTGTCGTTCTGGTCCCTCCAGGTGAAAAAGACCTGATCTCCAGGGACCGGAGAATAATTGCCGTGGAGGAGAGCGAAGAAGATACATCGTGGGGTGGTTGCCTTGTCACTGATGCCGGCACTCGGTCCGTCTTTGTTGATAACACGATAAAGACCAGGTGGGACCTGTTCCAGAAAGAACTTGTTCGAGACCTCTCGGAGAGCTACTGTCATGTTCTTGAAGGATCTGAAGGATCTTCCCGAGAACTACGGCTACCTTAACGCCAGGCTCCGGGCTCACTTCTCGGACTTCCTGGTGAAAGAGGACTATCGGCGTCTGGCATTCCGACGGCTTGAGGAGATAGAGGTCTTTCTGCTTGAGACCAGGTACGGAAAAAGTTTCAGGAAAAGTCTGGTCGAACAACCGCTCTCGACCCGTCGGAGGATAGAGGTGGCACTCGCGGACACCTCGGCAGACACCCTCAACCATGCCAGGAAGATGGCCATGGGGGAGCCCGAGGACCTTATGACGGTGCTTCTTGCCAGGGCCGACCTTCATAACGGAAGGCTCCTTCTCAGGTACTACTTCACCGGTGCCCTCTACGAAGGTCACCCCCAGTGGCACGGTTACGGAACCCTTCCGGTGACTTTTTTCGCAGATCTCTGGAAGAGCCACTCCATTACCCATGTGATCGACAAGTGTCTTGCCTTTGATCACCAACTTTCGAGGGCTCTGGGCCGGGCTTGCGGCCAGGTAGCCAAAGGATCCAGCCTTCCTGCAAGCGAAAGGATCTTTCTGTCGGGGGTATTGACATACCTTGACGAGATCCTGGACAGTCACAGGACCAAGGATTCTGCTCTTGTCAGGGAGCTGCTGGGGCGGTCTATCGACATATGGAACATGAATATATGGTCAAGGGTCGCCGCCGGCGTCCTTCCCGGGGAAAAGGCGGGAGAACTTTTCATTGAAGGAGGATATTCCCTCTCCGCAGACCGGCTCAGGAATTCCTCCCGGCCGGAGGATCTCCTCGCCTCGACACCCTGGGAGACCATTTTGGGACGCTTCCAGGGAGGCCCCGCGGAAATGGTGACGGGCAGGGCAATGAGGGAGTTCTGGAAATGGCAGATAGCACAGAGAAGAAAGGACCTCCTCGGCATAGAAGTTGCAACGGCGTTCATAGCTCACCAGCTTCTGGAGTGGCAGAACCTTAACGCTCTCGTGGTAGGCGTGGACATGGGTCTTGAAGTGGATACTATCATCGACAAGCTGGTCCTTACGGGGTGACTTTTTTGGAGAAACAGAACTACGGCAAGGGGTACGTCCTTGGAAGACAGCTTTTCATTGAGTTATGGTCCCTCCTGGGGTTCGAAGCTATCGTCTGCGAAGGTCCCGAGGACTTTCCGGACTGTTTCCAGAAGCTTCAGAGCGAAGAGGTCGCCTTTGTGCTGGTCGAATCGGACTGGGCAGAGAGTATCCCGGAGTTCTACAAGAGGAAGGCGAAGACCTCTGACCCTGTCTGGGTGCAGATGCCCTCCCTCAAAAGCAGCGTAAAGGGTTGGGAGTGAGCGATATGTCCAACATGGGAAGGATCAGGAGCCTTGCAGGGACAGTCATACGGGCCGATCGGGACCAGCCGGTCTCGAACTTCGAGGTCGCAAGAGTGGGTAATGAACGTCTCCTCGGAGAGGTTATCAGAATAGATGGAACAGAAGTCGACATACAGGTCTACGAAGAGATCGACGGTGTCCATGTGGGAGAGCCGGTCGAATTTACCGGGGAACTTCTGGGTATCGATCTTGGTCCCGGGCTTCTGGGCAGCGTCCTCGACGGAATAGGAAGACCCCTGCTCGGGAGTTTTTCGGAAGATGGCGTCTCATGCTTTCTGAAAAGAGGTTTCTTCTCCAGAAGTCTTGATACCAAAAAAAAATGGGAGTTTACCCCCATAAGGGCCTGCGGAGACGCTGTTCTTCCAGGCGATGTCATAGGATCCGTCATTGAGGGAGAGGGTTTCAGGCACCTGATCCTGGTGCCTCCCGGAAGCGGCCCGTCGAGGGTAAAGGAGATAGCCCCGGGAGACAGGGTGTTCAGTGTCGATGATACAGTATGCCTCCTCGAGAACGGACAGGAGATCTCCCTCTGCCAGCGCTGGCACGTAAGGACACCACGTCCCTGCGAGGATAAGCTCTCTTTCTCGGAACCCCTGATCACTGGGCAGAGAGTGCTTGACACTCTTTTTCCCGTCGCGCTGGGCGGGGCGGCTGTGGTCCCCGGTGGTTTCGGCACGGGCAAGACCGTCACCCAACAGTCACTGGCCAAGTGGTGCAATGCTGAGGTGGTCGTGTATATTGGATGTGGAGAGAGGGGCAATGAAATGACGGAGGTCCTTGAAGAGTTCCCCCACATCAGGGATCCCCACACAGGAAGACCTTTGATGGATAGAATGGTATTGATAGCGAACACCTCGAACATGCCTGTCGCCGCAAGGGAAGCCAGCATATACCTCGGGATGACCATAGCCGAATATTTCCGTGACATGGGACTTGACGTCGCGCTCATGGCCGACTCTACCTCCCGCTGGGCAGAGGCGTTGAGGGAGATATCGGGACGCCTGGGCGAAATGCCCGGTGAAGAGGGGTACCCCGCCTACCTCGGGTCCAGGCTTGCGCAATACTACGAGAGGGCAGGAAGGGTCATGGCCCTGGGAGAGCCCCGAAGAAAGGGATCGATCACCATATTCAACGCCGTTTCCCCCGGGGGCGGGGATTTCTCGGAACCCGTCACCCAGGCGAGCCTGAGACTTTCGGGAGCTTTCTGGGCCCTCGACAAAAGGCTTGCCGAGAGCCGCCATTTTCCTTCAATTAACTGGAAACAGAGCTACTCTCTCTACGAAAAGGCTCTTGAGGCCTATTTCATGGAGAACCTCGGTAAGGAGTGGAGAGATGGAGTCTCCTTCCTCAGGGAGCTGCTGGACCGTGAGACGGAGCTTCTCTCACTCGTCCAGATCGTTGGCAGGGATGCCCTTTCAGAACAGGACAAGTGGGACCTGGAGATGGGCGAGATCATAAGGATAACCTTTCTTCAGCAGAACGCCTTTGATCCTCTGGATGCCTTCAACTCCCTGGAAAGACAGATGCAGTTCGCTGGTACCCTGAAAGATCTTCATGAACTGGTCAGGGAGGAGATCAAAAAGGGGGTCCTGCATCAGCAGATACAGGGCCTCGGCCTGTTGCGGAGAGTCCTTTCACTCAGGGGAACATCGACAGAGGAGTTCCAGGAACGGTCTTCCGCATGGCTTGACGACCTGACCCGGTCCCTTTCCGGATTGGAGGGCTCCTGATATGGTCCTTTACAGGGAAGGTTCCAGACTTGTCAACGGTATATCGGGACCCCTGGTCTTCGTTTCCAACGCAAGGAAAGCGGCCCTTGGGGAGGTCGTGACCATAGAGACCGGTGAGGGGAGGAGGACTGGGCAGGTACTGCAGGTCGACGGCAATATCTGTGCGATCCAGGTCTTCGAGGGGACCATCGGACTGAACCCAGGCGACTGCACTGTATGGTTCGAGAAGGATGTGGTCAAGGTCCGCCTGGGACCCTCCCTGATGGGGCAGACCCTCGACGGCCGGGGTGTTCCAAGGAGCGGCAAGGCACTTCCCTGTTTTGAGAAGGAGGCTCCTATAACAGGTTCCCCTCTTAACCCGGCCATGAGAGCGAGCCCAAGTGAATTCGTTGAGACGGGCATATCGTCCATAGACCTTCTCAACACCCTGGTGAAAGGCCAGAAATTGCCTATCTTTTCGGGGTCAGGCTTACCCGCTAATGAGATAGCCGCCCAGGTGGTCAGGCAGGCTCATGTTCCGGGTAACCCCGAGAGATTTCTGGTCGTCTTCGCCGCCATAGGAATAACGGAGAGGGAAGCCAGGTTCTTCAGGGATTCCTTCGAGGAGACGGGAGCTCTCTTCAACGGGGTCTTCATTGTCAACCTTGCAAGCGACTCCGCCGTGGAGAGGCTTCTTGCGCCAAGAACGGCCCTGACGATAGCGGAGTATTTTGCTTTCGATCGTGGCTATGACGTTCTTGTTGTAATGACGGACATGCTTCACTACTGCGAAGCCCTCAGAGAGGTTAGTTCCGCTAGGGAGGAGGCCCCGGGTAGAAGAGGCTTCCCGGGATATCTCTATTCTGACCTTGCAAGCCTCTACGAAAGAGCCGGATGCATAAAGGGGATTAATGGTAGCATAACCCAGCTGCCCATTGTTTCAATGCCGGGGGATGACATGACCCACCCGGTGGTTGACCTTTCAGGGTACATTACTGAAGGCCAGATAGTCCTGGACAGGGGGCTTCAGGCGAGAGGTGTCTACCCTCCGATCAATGTTCTTTCGAGTCTCAGCAGGCTTATGAACAAAGGGATCGGCGAAGGGAAGACCTTTTCTGGTCATAGGCAGGTAGCTGACCAGCTTTTTGCCTCCTATGCGAGGTCCAGGGAAGCATCCAGGCTGAGGCTGATCGTAGGGGATGAGGGCCTTACAGAAACGGAGCTTCACTACCTCCGGTTCGGTTCGGTCTTCGAGAGAGTTTTCCTCAACCAGGGCGACAACGCTCTTTCCATAGAGGAATCTTTGTCGGCGGGGTTAAAAGCCCTCTCGGTCCTCCCCGACGAGGAACTTTTCAGGATCCCCGCCGATCTTGTTGAGGAGACAGGGAGAGTCCGGATCGATGAACAGTGATGTCCCCGTATCAAGGAGCGAACTGATCGAGATCTCTCGGAAGATTGAAAATATGCGTTTCGGCTGTTCCCTTCTGGAAAGGAAAAAAGAGGCCTTGCTAAGGGAGATCGAGACCGACCGGGCTACCTTCCGGACAATGAGGCAGGAAGTTGAGAGCATGCTATCTTTCGTCTCCTACGCCTATGCCCTTGTCCAGCTCTTCGAGGGTGAATCGGTGATGACGCTGCTGTCATGGGGGATCGAACCGCGGAAGGTCAGGATCGTCCGTCATGCCCTTATGGGGTGCAAGTACTCCCAGTTCTTCCCTGAGGACGAGGGGAGGGGACCTCTCCTGGGAGGAATGCTTATGGATCCTGCCCTGGCTTCGATGCACGTGGATGAGCTTTTGGAGACCCTGGCCAGGATAGAACCTGTTCTCTGGAAGTACATTAACCTCAAATCCAAACTGGATGCCCTGGAGCTGGAGTTCGAGAAGACCAGGAGAAAGGTGAACAACCTTGAACAGGAGATGCTCCCGGGACTGGAGGGGCAGCAGAGAAGGATAAGGCTGGCCCTGGCTGAGAGGGAGAGGGATGAAGCCTTCTCGGTCAAGAAGATGCTCGGGAAAAGGGCAAGAACCTCCCGTTCCCGATCTTTCGGGATCCAGGGCAGACGTGGCTCCAATTGAAGCTTGTGATCCTTTCAGTGGGGAGACCCAAAAACCCCCTTTATAAAAACGGAATAGAGGAGTACCATCGGCGGATAGGCAGTTGCGTTCCGTTCCAGTGGGAGGCGGTAAGGAGTTCCGGAGGCAAGTCCTCCGTGGCATCCCTCCGGGAAGAGGGTGCGGCGATCCTCAAAAGGATCAATGAGAGGGACCTTCTTGCCCTTCTCGAAGACTCCGGCAACAGCTTCACCAGCGAAGGGTTCTCCCGTTGGCTCTTTGAAAAACTCCGAGGCACCGGCGGTCGTGTGATACTGTGTGTGGGAGGCCCTTTCGGTGTTTCGGGTGCGGTAAAGGCCAGGGCCGATGTGCCGGTATCCCTTTCCCCGATGACCCTTACTCACGACATGAGCCTCCTGCTCCTCTTCGAACAGGTCTACAGGGCTATTGCGATAGAGAAAGGGACAGGTTATCATCATTGACCCGATGCGACAGAGAAGGGAACTTTTACAGGCTCTACAGCTATGGAGGGGTGAGATAAGGACGATGAACATGGAACAGATGATGAAACAGGCGCAGAAACTCCAGTCCGAGATAGGAAGGATCCAGGAGGAATTGACCAGGGAGAGGGTAGAAGGAGTATCAGGGGGTGGCATGGTCAAGGTAACGGCTACGGGTCAGGGAGAGATCGTATGTATCTCCATTGAGCCCGAAGTTATCGATCCCGAAGAGAAGGAAATGCTGGAGGACCTCCTCCTTGCCGCCATCAGTGATGCTTCAAGGAAGAGCAAGGAACTGGCCCAGTCCCGGCTTGGCAGGTTCGGAGCTGGTCTGGGTATTCCCGGGATGGGATAGGAGGCTGGAGTTGTCCATTTCTGAACCCGTAGAAAAGTTGATGAAACTCTTTTCCCGCTTTCCGGGAGTGGGTGACAAGACGGCCAGAAGGTTCGCCCTTTTCCTTCTGCAGCAGCCTGGAGAGTTCTCAGATGAACTTGCCTTCACCATATCTGAAGTTCGGGAGAACACTTTCCCTTGCTCCATATGCGGCAACCTGACCACGGAGGATCCTTGCCCAGTATGCTCGGACCCCTTTCGGGACAGGGGCACACTCTGTGTTCTGGAGAACGTTGAAGATATGATATCCATTGAACAGGCCGGTGTCTTTTCGGGGCTGTATTTTATCCTTGGCGGGAGGGTCTCCCCCATGGACGGTGAGGACCTGGCGCCGGAGAGGATCGCTAAACTCAGGGAATACGCGACTCGAGGGGGTTTCAGGGAGATAATAATTGCGACCAACCCGAGTGTCGAGGGAGATCTTACTTTCTACGCCGTTCTTGATTCCCTGAAGACGACGGGTCCCAGGATAACAAGGCTCGCTTTCGGACTGCCCCTTGGAGGAACCATCGGTTACGCCGACCGGGTGACCCTGCACGCTTCGATAGAGTCAAGGGTCGATGTCAGGATCCCCGAAAGGAACAGAGAAGGAAAGGAGTGAGAACATGGCCGAAGGGATAGTCAAGCTGATGCTTTATCTGGCAAGGGCGATTTTCGTATTCCTTGGCGGGATAGCCGGCTACCAGGCCGTAAGGATTGCTGTCCTGCAGGAGTGGTGGCCCCAAGGGGCCTTCCCCTATTCGTTCATCCCCTTTGTCTTCGGTGTTGTTCTTTTCGCCATGATCGGATACCTGATCACACCGGTTTTTGTGAGAATACTCGGCTTTATAGGATCATCCTTTGAGAGGAACCTCGAAACCCTGAGCTGGCATGACATCTCGGTCGCATTGGCAGGGCTTATCGCCGGCCTGATAGTGGCCAACCTGGCCGCCCTTCCCTTTGCGGATCTTCCCGTTTTAGGTAGCTACCTGGCGGTCCTGCTCAACGTGGCCCTTGGATATCTTGGCGTTACCCTCTTCCTGAAAAGGAGGGAGGAGATCCATGGTATGTGGAGCTCCATCGGAGGTCTAAAGCAGCGTTTCAGTATCCGGGGGAAGAGAGCCAGAGAGAACGGTACCAACAGCATGGCTGACCTTTCTGTTGATACGGGGAGCGAAAGGACCTCCGTCAAGGTCCTCGATACGAGTGTCATTATCGATGGAAGGATCCTTGAGATAGCTGCTACGGGTTTTCTGGAGGGACCCTTCATCCTTCCCAGGTTCATTCTGAACGAGCTCCAGGCCATAGCGGACTCCTCGGATCCCACACGGAGGACCAAGGGGAGAAGAGGGCTGGATATCATCAACGAGATCCGACAGCTCTCCGATGTGACCGTCCAGATCCCGGAAGTGACCCTCAAGGATTTCGACGTGGGCTCTGTTGACGAGGGACTCGTCGCCCTCGCAAGGGAGCTGAATGCCAAGGTGGTCACCACTGACTACAACCTTAACAAAATTGCACAGATCCAGGGGATCAGTGTTCTCAACGTCAACGAGCTTGCCAACGCCCTTAAACCCACCCTGCTTCCGGGAGAAGCCATCACAGTGGATGTTCTCCGTGAAGGCAAGGAGCCCCAGCAGGGGGTGGGTTATCTCGACGACGGCACCATGATCGTCGTCGAGGACGGCGAAGGCTTCATCGGGAAGAGGGTGGAGGTGGTAGTAACATCCATGCTCCAGACCTCGGCGGGGAGGATGGTCTTCGGCAGGATCAGAAAAGAGGTGCGTCAATGAGGGAGTGGTCCTTTGTGATCGTCGCCGCCGGTAAGGGGAGGCGATTCGGAGGTCCCCCGAAGCAGTTCGAGAAGCTGGGAGAAATGCCTCTCTGGGAGTGGTCCGCCAGGACGGCGCTGAAGCTGAAAGCAGATGGAGTGGACCAGATAGTTCTCGTGGTACCGCCGGGGATGGAGAGTTCTATGGAGGCAGGGACCGCGCGTATCCGGTCCCGGATAGACCTTGTGATGGTACCGGGCGGAGAGAGGAGACGGGACTCCGTTCTCAACGGGCTCAAGGCGGCAAGGGGTAAAAGGGTGATGATCCACGACTCCGCACGACCCTTCGTATCGCCGATGCTATGCCGTCGTCTTGTCGGTGAGGCGGTGGAAAGGGGTTCGGCCGTACCCCTTCTACCGGTAACGGATGCCCTCAAACATGCAGAACAGGGTGTCATTGACGCGAGTGTTCCCCGCGAAGGTCTTCTGGCGACCCAGACACCCCAGGCTTTCCCATCTGAGGAGATCCAGCGCGTTCTAGAGGAGACCCCCGGCCACTTCAGCGACGAGGCGGAGGCCTGGCTGGTTTCCGGAAGGGATCTCGGGTGGACCAGGGGAGATCCCCTGAACTTCAAGATCACTTTCCCCGAGGACATGGAGTTGGCCCACCGGGTCCTGAGGGGGTCTTCTGTTGAAAGAACTGGCTTCGGTTTCGATGTCCACCGACTCTCCCCTGGCATCCCCCTGGTCCTGGGGGGACTAGTGATACCCTTTCCCCTTGGGCTTTGCGGACACTCCGACGGAGACCTTCTCTGCCATGCCGTTGCAGATGCTGTGCTTGGAGCGGCCCACCTGCCCGACATTGGCAACCTTTTCCCGGCTTCAGAGGGGCGTTTCAGGGATATCCGAAGTCTAGATATCCTTAAGGAAGCAGTTGAAATGGCGAGGGAGAAGGGATTCACCGTGTCATCGGTGAACGTTGTGGTCAATGCCCAGGTACCCCGCCTTGCGCCAATGGCGGATGAGATCCGAAAGAACCTGACAGACGTCCTGTTCGCGGAAAGACCGGGAACGGTCTCGCTTACCTTCAAATCCGGTGAATGGACAGGTGATGTGGGGAACGGCGAAGCCATGAGATGCTGGGCCGTTGCCCGGCTTGTGACCGAAGGGGATCCCTGGCATGTTCACCCCGATGAAACTCCCGATGCGTGACAGTTGCAGGGAAGGCCCTCTTTGGTATAGACTCTCTGCCAACAGAGTAAAAGGAACGACAGGCTGGATCATCCCGGACCAAGAGGAGGTGCCCAGATGGACGGTCCCGAGAAAAGGATAATTGGAGATGGGCTGACATTCGACGACGTGCTCCTGGTACCATCCTACAGCGAGGTGATACCGTCCCAGGTCGATGTCTCCTCCTTCCTGACCCCGGAGATAAGCCTCAACATCCCCCTCTGTAGCGCAGCGATGGACACTGTGACAGAAAGCAGGCTGGCCATCGCTCTTGCGAGAGAGGGTGGGATAGGTATTATCCACCGGAATATGAGCTGGGAAAAACAGGTCGCCGAGGTTGACAAGGTCAAGCGCTCCGAATCAGGGGTCATCGTGGACCCCTTCTACCTCCACCCCGAGGACCTGGTCAAGGATGCAGTCGAGCTCATGGACCACTACCATATATCGGGAGTACCAATTGTCGACGACAGGCGTAGACTGGTAGGGATAATAACCAACCGTGACCTTCGTTTCGTTACCGACTACCAGCAGCCCATCAGCGGGGTTATGACCCATGAGAACCTGGTCACGGCACCCGTTGGCACGGATCTTGAAGGCGCCACCAAGATACTGATGAAACACAAGATCGAAAAACTCCCTATCGTCGACCGTGACGGGATCCTGAAAGGTCTGATCACCATCAAGGATATACAGAAGGCCAGGGACTTCCCCCAGGCATCGAAGGACTCCAGGGGAAGACTCAGGGTCGGTGCTGCGCTTGGTGTCGGGGAGGGAGCCCTGGAAAGGGCAGCCAATCTGGTTGAGGCGGGCATTGATGTTCTTGTAGTTGATACGGCCCATGGACACTCCAGGTCCGTGATGGAAACAGTAGGACTTGTCAGGAGGAACTTCCCCGGAGTCGCGCTTGTTGGAGGAAATATCGCAACCGGAGAGGCGGCCGAAGCGCTCATCAACGCTGGAGCGGATGCGGTCAAAGTGGGGGTCGGGCCCGGATCGATATGCACCACACGGGTTATTGCGGGAATCGGCATCCCCCAGCTTTCAGCGGTCATGAGAGTTGCCAAAGTGGCTCACTCCAGAGGCAAGACAGTTATTGCCGACGGGGGGATAAGGTACTCGGGAGACGTGGTCAAGGCCATTGCAGCCGGAGCTGATTCGGTAATGATAGGATCCCTTTTCGCCGGTACGGACGAGAGTCCCGGAGAGGTTGTCATCTACCGGGGAAGGTCCTTCAAAAGTTACAGGGGGATGGGCTCCCTGGGGGCGATGAAGGGCGGCGAGAGCAAGGACCGCTATTTCCAGGAGGGCCAGGAAGAGGAGAAACTGGTCCCGGAAGGGATCGAGGGACTCGTCCCCTACAAAGGCCCGATGAGCGCTATTGCATATCAGCTTGTGGGTGGTCTGAGATCAGGCATGGGTTACGTAGGCGCCTCCAATATCGAACGGCTGCAGGAAGATGCCAACTTCGTCAAAATAACCGGCGCTGGTGTCAAGGAGAGCCATCCCCACGATGTGGTGATAACCAAGGAGGCCCCGAACTACCGAATGGAATAGATATGGAAAGGCTGGAAAGTCGGCGAACCTGGTCCCGAACGAAGGGTCTTTCAATCACAACCGTGTCGCTGTCGGTTCTCGGAACAAGTTGAAAAAAGTCTTGAGGGCGTGGTATACTCATCAAAGTTGAACCGCCTTCAAAGTTCTGGATGGGGCGAAGAGCAGGGAGATCCTGCTCTTCGTTTTTTATCCGCTCTTAAAACAGGTTTAACAGTTTTGTAGCAGGTGGTGCTTTGAGAATGACAAGACAGGTCGAAAGAGAGGCTGTGCACAGGATGCATGGTTCCATCAGAGAGCTGGTCGAGGAATCCGGTTATGAATACGTCTGGTCCGGACTGGCATTGGAGGAGGGCCGTACGGTTCTCAGGGTGCTGATCGACAGTCTGGGCGGCATTAATGTCAAGGACTGCGAGATCGTGTCGAGAAAGCTGGGAAGAATGCTCGACGACAGTGACCCTGGTTTGCCTGATAGATACTTCCTGCAGGTCAGTTCCCCGGGGATCGAGAGACCCCTTTTCAAGATCTCTGACTATGAACGTTTTTCGGGGAAGAGGGCAAAGATACGACTCAAAAGCGGTCTCGATGGACGAAAGAATCTGACAGGAACTGTTATTTCCGTTTCCGGGGAGACTGTCCTGTTCCGCGAAGACGGATCGGGGGAGATCTCTGTCCCCTTCAATGACATTTCAAGAGCGAACCTGGTCTTTGAAATGCCGGGCCCGGAAAAGCCCGTAGCCAAGGGAAAAAAGAAAAGGGGGCAGCAGTAATGCAGCTGGGACGCGATTTCGTTCGAGCCCTGAAGCAGATAACCCAGGAGAGGAACTTGCCCCTGGAGGTCATTTCCTCGGGCCTCGAGGCGGCGATGATATCCGCCTACCGAAAGTACCGGGGGGGAGATCAGAATATCGAGGTCTTCGTGGCCCTGGAGAGTGGGGAAGTATCCATCTGCGAGGTCAGGCAGATAGTGGAAGTGGTGAACGATCCTGACACGGAGCTGTCCATGGAAGAGGCATCAAAACTTGGCTTCGATGACGTTTCTTTTGGAGATATAGTCAGGGTGGAGGTCGAACCGGAGAAATTCGGTCGCATAGCAGCCCAGACAGCAAGGCAGGTCATTATTCAGAGGCTGAAGGATGCCGAGAGGCAGGTCATATACGAGGAGTTCTCGGACAAGATCGGCGATCTTGTCAACGGGGTGGTGTTCAAGTCCGAGAACGACCAGGTCCTGGTGAGGCTGAACGACAGAACCGAGGCCATTCTGCCCAGGGAAGAGAGAATAGTCGGGGAATCCTATTCTCTCGGAAGCAGGATGAAGTTCTTCCTCGTAGAGGTGAGACAGACGACCAGGGGACCCAAGATCGTCGTCTCCCGGAGCCATCCGGGACTTTTGAGGAAGCTTCTTGAGCTTGAGATCCCCGAGATCAGGGAGGGGACCATCGAGATCAGGGAGATAGTAAGGGAGTCTGGCGCAAGGGCCAAGGTAGCCGTATCCACCCTTGATCCCAACGTGGATCCCGTAGGGGCCTGTATCGGTAACGCAGGTGCCAGGATCAAGTCCATAAGCAAAGAGCTCGGCGGCGAAAGAATAGACGTGGTCGTATGGAGCAGCGATCCTCTGGTCTTTATCAGGAACGCCCTTTCGCCGGCCCGGGTCCTGAAGGTCGAACCAGTTCTTGAACAGGAGAGATCCGTCCAGGTGTTCGTCAGGCCTGATCACCTCTCCCTTGCCATAGGAAAGGCCGGACAGAACGTCAGGCTGGCCGCTCGTCTGACAAAGTGGAAGATCGATATCAAGGTGCTCGAACCAGAGAAGCTGCCCACCCTCCAGGACCTTTTCGAGGACCTGATAACCCCTGGAGAGGATGGGGCATGATCGGAACGGCGACGGGACCCGGAAAGAGAAGAAGACCCAGGACCTGTGCCGGTTGCGGAGGAGAGTTCCGCAGGACCGAACTGTTGCGTATCGTAAGGAGCCCCGACGGAGAGATCGTCGTCGATCCCACCGGGAGAGCCCCGGGAAGAGGGGTCTATCTCTGCAGAAAACGGAGCTGCCTGGAACTTGCCCGAAAGAGAAAGCAGCTTTCAAGATCTCTCAGGTCGCAGGTTCCAGATGAGATATTTGTATCCATCTCCGCACTTCTTGACGAGATCGCGGACAGATCCGTTCCGGAGGGGAACGGCCATGAACGATAGGCTTTCGGGTCTTTTGGGGATCGCCCGGAGGGCAGGGTTACTGTTTTCGGGGCAGGATACTGTCAAGGCTGAACTCAGGAGAGGCAAAAGGCTCCTGATCATTCTGTCAGGCGACCATTCCCGGAACGTCAGGTCCATGATAGAAGGCTACAGGAGAAGAGGCATGTGCCGGGTCATGGTCACAGGGAATCTCGGAAGGGAAGAGTTGGGGCGCCTCCTTTCCACCAGTCAGACACAGATCGTCGGACTGCCCCTTGAGAATGGACTTTCGGAGAAGATCGAAAAGCTGCTGACCGAGGAGGCCGATAGATATGAGCAAGATCAGGGTCTATGAACTGGCAAAGATGCTGGGAAAAACCAACAGGGAGATGATGGATCTCCTTAGGGATCTCGGTGTAGAGGTCAAGAACCATATGAGCTCAATAGAGTCCGAGACTGCCCAGCTGGTCGAGGATGCCGTCAGCGAAGGGAGAAAGGGGCCTTGCCGCGACAGCGTTCCTTCCAGAAAGGTGGTCGTCCCCAAAGGGGCTCTTATCAATGAGGTGGCGATCCATCTGGGGAAGAAACCCGGGGAACTGGTCAAGATCCTGGTCTCTTCAGGCCACATGATCCCTGCCAATTCGCCAGTTACAGATGAGATCCTGAAGGTCCTTTCGTCAGAACTCGCGATAGAGATAGTAACAGGTGATGAACAGTCCACCGAGGAGAGTGCAGTGGTTAGCAGAAAACCTCTCTTCAGGGGCGATAACCTCCTTGAAAGGGCTCCGATAATTACCGTCATGGGGCACGTTGACCATGGGAAGACGACCCTTCTGGATCACATAAGGAAGACCAGGATCACCGAAACCGAGGCGGGAGGAATAACCCAGCATATCGGAGCCTCAACGGTGGTCCATAAGGGGAAAAGGATAGTATTCCTGGATACCCCCGGACATGAGGCTTTTACTGCCATGAGAGCCAGGGGGGCCCAGGCAACGGACATAGTGATCCTTGTAGTTGCCGCTGACGACGGGGTCAAGCCGCAGACAGTGGAGGCCCTGAATCACGCCAAGGCCTCAGGAGTACCCATCGTGGTCAGCGTGAACAAGATTGATAAACCCGAGGCCCGCCCCGACAGGGTCAGACAGCAGCTCTCCGACTACGGACTTGTACCGGAGGAGTGGGGCGGGGACACGATTTTCGTTGACATTTCGGCAGTTACAGGACATGGCATCGAACAGCTTCTTGAAATGGTACTTATCGTGGCCGATATGCTGGAGCTCAAGGCAGACCCCTCGGTCTCTCCCGAAGGAACGGTGATCGAGGCCAGGCTGGACAAGGGAAAGGGACCTGTGGCAACCGTTCTGGTGCAACAGGGCACCCTTAAGAGAGGTGACATTATCCGGACCGACTCGGCATGGGGGAAGATCAGGGCCATGATAGGAGATTCCGGGAACCAGACTGAAGAGGCCGGTCCCAGCACCGCCGTTGAGATACTGGGTTTCTCCGGTGTCCCACAGCCCGGCGAGATGTTCACCGTTGTCTTGAGCGAGAAGGAAGCCCGCCAGGTAATGAACGAGAGAGAGACGGCACGTAAAGAGGCAGGATCGGGACCGGCAAGAAAGATCACCCTGGAGGAGATGTACGACCGTATGCAGATGGGGGAGACCCCCACCCTGCCTGTTGTTCTCAAGTGCGATGTCCAGGGATCACTGGAAGCTCTAAAGGCCTCCCTGAAGAAGATAGAGACCAGCGAGGTGGGCATCCAGTTCGTCCATGAAGGGGTAGGAAGGATCTCCGAATCAGACGTTATGCTTGCTTCGGCATCCAACGCTATCATCATCGGTTTCAACGTCAGGCCCGACCCCAACGCCAAGAGGATGGCCGAGGATGAAGGGATACAGATCAGGCTTTACAGGATAATATACGACGTTATCGAAGATGTTCACGCAGCCCTGGAAGGGATGCTTGCCCCAACCATCAGGGAGCAGGTGCTGGGGCAGGCCGAGATACGTGCTGTTTTCAAGGTGCCCAAGGCCGGAAAGGTTGCCGGGTGTTACGTGACCGAGGGTTTGATCAAAAGAGGAGGGAAGGTAAGGCTGATTAGGGATGGCGTCGTTTACTGGGAGGGGAACCTGTCAGCTCTCAGGAGGTTCAAGGACGACGCCAGGGAAGTAACCTCCGGTTACGAGTGCGGGATGAGCTTCTCGAACCAGCAGGATTTCCACGAAGGGGACATTGTTGAAGCCTTCGAACTGGTAGAGGAAAAGAGGACCCTCGATTGATGGGGGAACAGACCCTCTTCTGCGGTGTCCTCGTGGTCCAGCTGAAAATACCCGGAGCCGCCAGCCTCAAGGACCGAAGGCAGGTCACCAGGTCACTCCTGGAAAGGGCGCGAAGCAGGCTCAACGTCTCCTCGGCCGATCTTGGTCCCGAGGGGTCATTCCAGGATGGTTTCCTGGCCTTTTCCGCTGTCTCGTCCTCTCCTTCCGAGGCCGGGGAAAGGCTCGACTCGCTGTTGCGGATGATCCGTTCGATGGAGGAAAAGGGCGAATTCCTTCTTGTTCGGGAGATCAAAGAGGTTGAAAGATATGCCGGCTTTCAGGATTGAAAGGATCAACAGAGAGCTTCTTCGTGAGATCTCCGACCTGATCAGGATAAGGATAAAGGACGACTCATTGAAAGAGGCTGTCCTATCGGAGGTATCCTGCAGCAGGGACCTCTCCCATGCCAAGGTCTATTTCAGGACCCTTGTTCCCGGGAAGCGTGAGATCGTCGAGACGGCGCTTAACCGTGCGGCGGGGGTTCTCAGGTCCATGCTGGGGAAAAGGATGCATCTCCGCCAGGTGCCGGAGCTTCACTTCGTCTACGATACTACCGAAGACCGGGCCCGGACAATTGATGAGATACTGGACAGTCTCGAGATCCCAGAGGCTGAAGAAGGAACGGAGGATCGGGGAAATTGAAGGATTTCAAGGAGATGATCCGATCCCTTGAAAAAGTTCCGGAGTGGATCATCCTGGCCCACGAGAAGCCCGACGGAGACACCCTTGGGTGCGGAAGTGCCCTCTTCCTTAAGGGCATGGCGCTGGGTAAAAAGTGTTCATGGTTCGGACCAGATCCCTTCCCACGGGTATACGGATTCCTCCCCTTCAGCGAGAAGTACGTCACCACCGAAACCCTTGAAGGGATGACCGGATACGGGGAAATGGCTGTGGTCGTGACGGATACCAGTAACCCCGGGAGGACCGTGGGCGGGCTCACGCAGGTCGGGGACAGGGTAGCGGTGATCAATATCGATCACCACGGGGACAACAGCAGGTTCGGGACCTTCAACTGGGTCGACGAGGAAGCCTCTTCGGTCGGATTGATGATATACGAACTCTTCCTTTCTGCCCGATGGGAGATAACCAGGGAGATGGCCGATCCCCTCTTTACGGCTGTTGCTACCGACACCGGTTTTTTCAGGTTCCCCTCAACGGACGGGAGGACGCTCAGAACGGCAGCCGATCTGGTAGCAAGAGGAGCCGAACCCTCCAGGGTATTCCGGAAAGTCTTCGAGAACCGTTCCCTTGCAGGACTGCACCTTTGGGGCACAGGTCTCTCCAGGGCCACCCTTCACCTTGACGGGAAGGTCTGCGCCACTTTCCTTACGAGAGAGGACCTTTCTTCCAGCGGAGCGACAAGGGAGGATACGGAGGATCTGGTCAACGCCCTTCTATCTGTCAGGGGTGTTCGCGCCGCTCTGCTCTTCCAGGAGGATGAGGGGTGCTGCCGTGTAAGCATCCGTACAAGGGATCCACTGAACGCAAGGGAAATGGCTGCCTTATGGGGTGGGGGAGGACATGAACGCGCCTCGGGTTGCAGGATGGGAGAAACCCCTGAGAGATCGCTGAAGGCCTTTCTTTCAAGGCTGGAGGAACTTGATGAGATCGGGCTTTCTGGTAATTGACAAGGCGCCGGGGACGAGAAGCACCCAGTGTACCAACCTGGTTAAGAGGATCCTTGGCGGCAGCGTGAGAGTGGGGCACGCGGGTACACTTGACTCGACGGCTTCAGGGATCCTTGTCCTTCTTGTCGGAAGGGCGACAAGGGCCTCCCGGTTCGTGATGATGCTCCCAAAGACATACCTTGTAACGGCTCGCCTTGGATCTAGTACGGACACCGACGACCTTTCAGGGCAGGTCATTGCCCTGGGGGACGCAGGCAAGGCCGACGAGGCAGGCATAGACAGGGCGCTGCTCTCCTTTTCGGGTCTCCGGGACCAGGTACCCCCGTCCTTTTCGGCCGTCAAGGTAAAGGGCAGAAGGGCTCACTCAATGGCACGAAGGGGCTTCGATGTCCGGCTTGAAGCAAGACCGGTTCTGGTAACCTCGATCAGGAGGGCAGGCCCCCTTGAAGGCGACCTGGAAGTTCCTCTTGGGATCACATGCCATCAGGGCACCTACGTCAGGAGTATAGTAAGAGACCTTGGAGCAGCCCTGGGATGTGGCGCGGTGGTCTCGAGCCTGACCAGGACGTCCCTGGGGCCCTTTATCTTGCCCGACGGTATTCCAAGCGATGATCTGGCCGCAATGAATGCCCACTCCCTGCAGGAGAGGATCCTTCCCCTTTCGGTCATCTCAAGCAGTTTTACCACCTTCACGGCACACCCTCCCGAGGAGGACCTCATCTTATCAGGCCGGCCCGTCCCTTTTGAAAGGCTCGAGAGAAGAGGGTGGGGCGCATACCCTGGAGAGGGCCTGGTTGTGATCACCGGGAGAAGGGTGCTCTCCTTTGCAAGGATCGAGGCGGGGAAAGGCAGAACCATGGGCAGACCGGTCACGAACATACTACTGGAAGGATGACCACTGATGATAGCCGTTATCGGATCTTTCGACGGTTTTCACCTGGGACACAGGAGTCTCTTCCATGCCGCGGAAGTTATCTCTAAAAAGATCTCCGATTCCTGGTGTGTTGTGACCTTCTTCCCCCATCCCCAGGCAGTTCTTGGGCGCAGGGCCTTTCTGCCTCTGTTCACCGAGCCAGAAAAGGATATTTTGGGCAGCTGTCTGGGGGTGCCTGAGATCGTAAGGATACCATTTACCAGGGAGCTCGCCGACATGGATCCCGATGATTTCCTGGATTCGCTTGAGAGAAGCCTTTTCATCAGGGGTCTTGTGGTCGGAGAGGATTTTCGGTTCGGCAGGAACAGGTCCGGGGATGCGGCCCTGCTCAGGGAGCTCGCCTCCGTCCACGGCTGGGAGGCTGAAATAGTCCCTGCCCTTGCCACATCTTCCGGAAGAAAGATCGGGAGCAGTTTCATCAGGGAGAGCATAACCAGGGGCAACCTTTCCGATGCTTCCGCGGATCTGGGGCACCCCTTCATGGTAATGGGAATTGTCGTTCACGGCGACGGAAGAGGGAAGACCATTGGATTCCCGACCGTGAATCTGTCCTTGACAAATGAGAAGCTGATACCGGCCAGGGGGGTCTACTCCGGTGGGGTCGCAGTAGGGACCGATGTCTTTCCGGCAGCTATCAACATAGGTCTTAACCCGACTTTCCCCGGTGAAAGGGACCTGAGATGCGAAGCACATATCCCCGGATTCCGGGGCGATCTTTACGGGAAAGAGGTGTCACTTTTCTTTCTGAGAAGGCTTCGGAGAGAGATGGCTTTCCCTTCAACATCACTGCTGGTGAAGCAGATGAGAACCGACATCCGGGAGACCCTTTCGGAATGGGGCAGGACGGAGGATGATAAGAAAAGGTTCATGAAATGCTGTGCCCCATGACCCGATGTCTTCGGCACCTCTTCCCCTCATTGAAACAACGGCATTGAAGTTGAAGGGAACCCATGGTAATATTACGGTCGTTCAACAGCGGGCCTGTAGCTCAGAGGATAGAGCAACGGCCTCCTAAGCCGTAGGTCAGGCGTTCGAATCGCCTCAGGCCCGCCAGTTTTGCGACCGACCGCAACGTCGCCGGCCGGACTTTTTCCAGAAAGAACCTGCACCGCTTCCAGGGGTGGATCTCTTGGAGAACTGGGAAGTCAGAGCGGAAAGAATGGTCCTTTCCCAGATAGAGGTAAGGGGTATCAGGGACGGGAAGGTCCTTGAAGCATTCAGGAACGTCCCGCGCCATCTTTTTGTTCCAGCCCGCCACAGGAAATGGGCTTACCAGGACAGCCCTCTCCCCCTTGAAGAAGGACAGACCATCTCCCAGCCCTACATGGTGGCCCTGATGACCTTCCGTCTTGATGTAAAGGAGGGGATGAAGGTGCTGGAGATAGGTACAGGTTCCGGCTACCAGGCTGCCATTCTTGCCCGTATGGGAGCAGAGGTACACTCCCTCGAGAGGATCGCCCTACTGGCCAGGTCCTCATCCCGGACCCTGGAGGAGCTTGGATATCCCGTCAGGGTCTATCACAGGGACGGAAGTGACGGTCTTCCCGAAGAGGCTCCTTTTGACCGAGTTATCGTGACCGCCGCCGCTACCTCCATTCCGCCGGCGATAATGGAACAGATCTCTTCCTGCGCCAGGGTCGTTATCCCCATAAGGCTTCCCGACGGAAATGAACGGCTCCTGACGAGGATCATCGGGGAAGAAAGGTACAGGGATGAATGGGGTGAGTATTGCCGGTTCGTCCCTCTTCGTAACGGTATCGTCAGATGATGACCCTGAACCGGAAAGGGGAAAAGGAATGGGGATCAAGATCAAGGTTATTCTTTGCTTTTCGATGATCCTTTCTGCACTCCTTTTCCTGTACTTTGTCCCCGTCTGGGTACTGACCCTCTCAGACGGGGAGATATCGCTTCTGTCAAGACCCTCTATCCTGGGATACCCCTTCATAACAAGGTATGTTCATTCCGTTGAGAGAACTCCTGTGGAGGACGAGTACCGGGTGGTCGGAGGCAGGATCTGGGGTTGGGAGGAGCGAGTTGTCTCACAGAACGCAGGCCTTCCGATAGTTGTGCCCAGGAACGGCAGACTCGTTGTGGACGGGGAGTGGTTCAGGTTCAGGGGGGGCAGGAGCAGCTGGGAAAGGTTCTATTACAGGGTCGGGGACGAAAGTCTTGGCAGGAACACCCTTATCCTCCCGCTGGAGTTTCCTCCGGTCATTGAGCTCTTCAGGCTCTACCCTTCCAGAAGGCTTGAAATATCGGTAAGGGCCGAACCCCTGGGCGGGGTCGATCTCCGGGGGTGGGAGTTGTGAACGAATGTTCAAGGGTGTGGTAAAATCGTTCTGATCTGCATTTTTCATGATCTTTCCCTGATATTTTGAACGCAGCTTTTTGGACAGGAGGGATCCTTTTGACTGACAGTAACAGTGAACCGGATATCACCAATGGAGGAAACGTCGAACCTGAGTCGGCCCAGATCGACCTTGACGAGCTCAGGAGAAGATTCGACACAGAGGCAAGGACCAGGACCCTTTCAGGCTGGGAGGCCAAAATGGCGCTCCTTGTCGCCGTTTCTCTCTCCGTCTTCCATTTCTACACCTCCGGGTTCGGGCTCCTGTTGGCCATCAAACAGAGGGCTGTGCATCTGGCCCTTGTCCTGTTCATGGTCTACATGCTCTACCCCATTTCCGGGAAGGCCCGCAAGGATGCCGTGCCGTGGTACGATTATCTGCTTGGAGGAGTGGCGGCCTACGTTGTCCTCTATCATGTGATCTACTTCAATGATATCGTCATGAGAGCGGGGCTCCCTACCACCATGGACATCACCGTCGGTTTCCTTGGGATCCTTCTCCTGCTGGAAGCCACCAGGAGGGTATCGAACCCGATCTTGCCGGGAATAGCGATCTTTTTCCTCTTCTACTGCTACTTTGGCAGGCAATTCCCTGCCATGTTCGCCCACAGAGGCTTCAGTATTCCCAGGATAATCAACCACATGTACATGGGGACCGAGGGAGTTTTCGGGATACCTCTTGGAGTCTCCTCCACCTTTGTCTTCATGTTCATCCTCTTCGGATCTTTCCTTGAACAGACCGGAATGGGCCGTTTCATCATCGACCTTTCCATGGCCCTTGCCGGGGGCTCCACGGGTGGCCCGGCCAAGGTAGCCGTTCTGAGTTCGGGCCTGATGGGATCCATCTCGGGCTCATCGGTGGCCAACGTTTGTACCACTGGGATGTTCACCATTCCGCTGATGAAAAGCGTCGGCTACAAGCCCTACTTTGCCGGGGCCGTCGAGGCCGTGGCATCCACGGGAGGACAGATCATGCCTCCTGTCATGGGAGCGGCCGCGTTCATTATGGCCGAATTCCTGGGAGTTCCCTACATTCATGTGGCAGTCGCGGCTATTGTACCGGCACTGCTGTACTATTTTGCCGTCCTGGTACAGGTACACCTTGAAGCAACGAGGCTCGGTCTCAAGGGCCTTCCCAGGGAAAAACTCCCCAAGGCGATGCCCCTGCTCAAGAAGAAGGGGCACCTCCTGATTCCACTTGCCGCCATAATCTATTTCCTTCTTTCAGGCTATACACCCTTGAAGGCAGCCTATTACGGGATCCTGGCGACACTTATCGTCTCCTTCCTCAACAAGGAGACAAGGGTCACCTTCCCGAAACTGATCGAAGCCCTCGATTCAGGTGCAAGGGGCGCCCTTGGAGTGGCCTGCGCATGCGGGACGGTGGGCATAATCGTCGGAACCGCCACACTGACGGGTCTGGGTCTACGTATCGCCAGCGCGATCATAACCCTCTCAGGAGGTATCCTGATCGTCTCGCTGCTCCTGACGATGGTGGCCTGTATCCTTCTCGGTGCCGGTCTGCCGACGACGGCCAACTTTATCGTCACCAGCACCATGGCGGCGCCGGCCCTTCTGCAGTTAGGGGTGGCGCCTATGGCAGCATACATGTTCGTCCTTTATTTCGGCATTGCCGCGGACCTGAGCCCGCCGGTCGCACTGGCAGCTTATGCAGGTGCCGGGATAGCAGGCGATGATCCCATGAAGACAGGCGGGGCCGCCATAAGGCTTGCCTTGGCGGGATTTCTCGTTCCCTACATTTACGTCTTCAACCCGATGCTTGTCCTTGTAGGTTTCGAACCCATTCCGTTCATTATCTCCATTGGGACGGCACTTCTGGGTGTGTTCCTGCTGGGGATGGGTTCCATCGGCTTCTACAAGACAAAGATGCCCATGTGGCTCAGGGCGATCTCGCTGGCCGGGGCCCTGGGACTCCTTATCCCGGGGATCCTGACGGACACCATCGGCTTTTCGGTTCTGCTTCTGGTCCATTTCTTCCAGACCTCTAAGTTCAGGAAAGAGGAGTCAGTAGCAAGAGCTGTCTAGGGCGGGACAGATAGCAAGGATCCCTGCCTGTAAAGACCATGAACCAGAGGAGGCCGCCGGCTTTCGTTGGCGGCCTTTTCCGATAAAGAAGGAGGCGTCAGGCCAGTGTCAACTGATCACAAGAGCACCTTGAACCTTCCGGAGACCTCTTTCCCCATGAGGGCCAATCTCGCAAAGAGGGAACCGGGACTTCTCGCCTTCTGGGAAGAGAAGGGTATCTACAGAAAACTGATGGAACAGAGAGAGGGCGCCGATGAGTTCGTTCTGCACGACGGCCCCCCCTATGCGAACGGGAATATCCATATCGGTACCGCCTTTAACAAGATACTCAAGGACCTTATACCGAAATACAAGTGGATGAGGGGTTTCCGTTCACCCTACGTGCCCGGTTGGGACACCCACGGACTACCTATCGAGTTGAGGGTCCTGAAGGAGATCGGCCGGTCCAAGGAGTCGATCGATCCTGTCGAGTTAAGGAAGCACTGCATGGGTTATGCCGAGAAGTTCATCGATATCCAGCGATCCGAGTTCAAGAGACTGGGTGTTCTCGGGGACTGGGAGGACCCCTACATTACTTTCAAACCGGAGTACGAAGCTGCACAGATAGGTGTCTTCGCCGACATGGTCGAGAAAGGTCTGGTATACAAGGGAAGGAAACCCGTTTTCTGGTGCGTGGATTGTCAGACGGCCCTTGCGGCAGCGGAGATCGAGTACGAGGATGAGACCTCTCCCTCAATATACGTTGCCTATCCTGTTAAGACCACCGGGAACAGTTCAGTCGAGAAGGTTATTGGAGAGAAGGAAACCTACGTAATGGTCTGGACGACCACTCCGTGGACCCTTCCTGCCAGTCTTGCAGTGGCGATCCACCCTGACATCGAATACTCTCTGGTGCCGGTGAGGGACGGAAAGATATACATCATGGCAAAAGAGCTCATGGAAGAGGTCGCTTCAGTAACAGGCCTCGAACTGGGAGAACCCCTGCTTACCTTAAAAGGGCGCGAACTCTCCCAGGCAAGGGCCATACATCCCTTCTACGACGAAAGGGAGATTCTTTTCGCCCTTGCCGAGTACGTAGGACTGGACCAGGGCACCGGCTGCGTCCATACCGCCCCCGGCCACGGCGTTGAAGACTTCGAGACCGGTATCCGTTACGGCCTTGACATTCTGAACCCCGTAGATGACAAGGGTTTCTTTCTGCCTGATACAGGGCTGGTGGGAGGACTCTCCCTTGAAAAGGCCTCTGAAAGGATCCTGAATGTCCTCAGGGAGAGGGGCAGACTTGTCGGGAGCGGGAAGATCAGACACTCCTACCCTCACTGCTGGAGGTGCAAGAGGCCCGTCATTTTCAGGGCCACCGAACAGTGGTTCGTCTCGGTCAATTCCTTCAGGGAGATGGCACTTGAACAGATAGACCGTGTCAACTGGATCCCCTCCTGGGGCAAGGAAAGGATCGCGAATATGGTAAGGGAGCGGTCCGACTGGTGTATCAGCCGCCAGAGGATCTGGGGGGTCCCTATACCCGCCTTCTACTGCGAGTCGTGCAAGGGGGTAGTCGCCGACCCGGAAAGGATCAGAAAAGTACAGGACCTTTTCCGCCGTGAGGGATCTAACAGCTGGTGGCGCCTCTCTCCCGAGGAGATCCTGGGAGACCTTGCTTTCTGCCCCCACTGCGGGGGCCGGAAACTCAGGAAAGAGTCGGACATTATGGATGTATGGTTCGATTCGGGTTGCAGTCATGTAGCTGTCCTGGAGACCAGAAAGGACCTGAGGTGGCCCGCCGACCTTTATCTGGAGGGGAGTGACCAGCACAGGGGATGGTTCCAGACCTCCCTGTTGACCTCGGTCGCCACAAGAGACAGGGCTCCCTTCGAGATGGTCCTTACCCACGGCTTCATCGTAGACGGCGAAGGCAGGAAGATGTCAAAATCGCTGGGCAACGTGATCGCCCCCCAGGAGATAATCGAAAAGTACGGCGCCGATATTCTACGACTCTGGGTAGCATCGACCGATTACAGGAACGACGTAAGGATCTCTGACCAGATCCTGTCCAATCTTGTTGAATCCTACAGAAGGATCAGAAATACCGCCCGCTTCCTTTTGGGTAATCTCAGGGACTACGATCCACGTAAAGATTCCGTTCCCGCAGACAGAATGCCCCAAATGGACAGATGGATTCTTTCCCGGACCCAGAGACTGATCCACAGGGCCACAAAGGGGTACGACGAGTTCGAGTTCCATCTTCCGACCTATATGATCCACCACTTCTGCGTAAATGAACTGAGTGCAGTCTACCTGGACGTTTGCAAGGACCGTCTCTATGCCGAGGACAGGGAGGGGGAAGCCAGAAGAAGCTGCCAGACTGCCATGTGGATCATCCTTCGCTCCCTGACAGAGATGCTTGCCCCGGTCCTGAGTTTTACCTCCGAGGAGATATGGCAGGAGATGAGGAGTTTGGACCCGACACTTCCGGAGAGCGTCTTCCTGTCCCATTGGCCTGCTGAAGACCGGTCAATGCTTGACAAGGATCTGGACAATCGCTGGGAGAAGATCCTTTCTTTCCGGGGAGCGGTCTCCAGGGCTCTTGAATCGGCAAGGACAGCGGGCATCATCGGGCACTCCCTGGATGCCCAGGTAGAGGTCCTCAAGGGACGGACCGACCCGGACCCGACCCTTCTCCTTGCCGAGGAGGAGTGGGCGGTCCTTTCGATCGTCTCCTCTTTCAGAGTCGTAGAGACTTTCGGGGATGTCGGATTTAACTGGAAGGACCAGGAGACTGGGGTCGAATTCAACATTTGGAAGGCACCAGGGGAGAAATGTCAAAGATGTTGGAAATGGGGTACGGAAGTGCCGGAAGGCGGTGTTTGCGAAAGGTGCCGTGGCGTCCTGGAGAGAATGTGCAAAAGCTTATAGGGGGAGGACCGCTTTCGACGGGAGATGTCACCCTATGACCTTCGGAGAGCCCTTTGCCTTTGAAGAAGAGAACCTTTCCCTGGTCGTAGGGGAGGATCTGGACGGAGAGAGACTCGACGTCTTTCTGGCATGGAAGCTTGACAGGACAAGATCCCATATACAGGCACTGATCAGGGAAGGCAAGGTCAGGATCGAAGGGGGCAAGAAGGCAAAGCCGTCGCTGGTGGTCAGAAACGGAATGGGTATCAGCGTTTCGATGGAACCCAGGCCGGCACAGGAACTCGTTCCGGAACCGGTGGATTTCAGGGTGGTCTACGAGGATGAGGACATCCTTGTCATTGACAAACCCTCCGGTCTCATAGTTCACCCTTCCCCCGGCCACTGGAGGGGGACCCTGGTACACGGCCTTCTTCACAGATTCCCCGAGATAGCAGGATCAGGGGCCTCGGGAAGACCCGGAATAGTCCACAGGCTTGATGCCTCTACCTCGGGACTTTTGGTGGTATCCCGGAACGACCGTTCCCATGACATACTTTCCAGGGCTTTCCAGGAGAGGCAGGTAAGAAAGGAGTACCTTGCCCTTGTATGGGGTAAGCCCAGGGAGTTGCAGGGAAGGATAGACCTGCCTGTCGGGAGGAATCCCAGGAACCGTTACAGGATGGGCATATCGTCTTCCGGGAAAAGGGCCGTTACCGAATACACCCTGTTATGGAGCAGGAAAGAGTTCTCTTTTGTCCGGTGCGGTCTTCTGACAGGACGGACTCATCAGATAAGGGTCCACATGAAACACATAGGTTGCCCCCTCGTAGGGGACCAGCTCTATGCTCCAAGGAAAAAGACCCCTTTCGGGCTTGACAGGGTTTTCCTTCACTCCTGGGTACTGGGGTTCGATCATCCAAGGAGCGGGGAGCCCATGCTCTTCAGATCCTTTATTCATCCTGAACTCAGGCTTTTTCTTGGAGAAGTCTTTTCCAGAGGTCGGGGGAGACAGTAAGGGTGCGGGCATTCGAATAGGTTACCTCTGAAATGGTACCTGGGACTGCCTTTACGTATTTCCGTCTGGTATAGTCCACAGCCACCGCAAGTGATTCGGAGGAACGGCTGTAAAAAGCGGCAAGGGATGATGCGAATTCCAGGACATCTTCTGGAAGGGTTCCTTTCTTCGTGGTCCTGAGTATCACGTGAGCGCCGGGTACGTTCCTGGCGTGGAACCAAAGATCTTCCGGGGAAGCCAGAACAAACGTCGCTTTCCGGTTGGCCTTCCGGTTTGTCCCTACCAGTACCTGGGACCCTCTGAAGCAGAGCCTCTTCAAGGGGTCGCGGTCCCCTTTCCCGGGCAGAGGGTCAGGGTTCGTCCAGATCTCATCAGCCAGAGAGTTGATCTCAGAAATACTTTCCGCTTCGTCTACACGAAGCAGCATCTCTGAAGCCTCTCTTTCGGCGTCGTCCAGGATCTTTGCCTTTCCATGAAGATCCACGTCATCAAGGCGGTCCTTCCTGTATCTCCTGTAATAGTCCTGTGCGTTCTGGGCAGCTGTCTTTGCGGGGTCAAGCTCGATGTCGATCCTTTCATAACCTTCGCCGTTCCATCGGGGGAGGCTGACCCTGCCCGCTCCTTTCGGGATGCCATGGGAGTGTTCCAGGATCAGGTCGGCGGCCCTTTTCAGTTCCCTTGCCCTGCCTGCCTGTGTTATACGGTTCTCCATCCCTCTTTTCATGGCTGCGATTTTTGCCATTCTCCTTTCGATCTCCCTGGCAAGGCGAGCTTTACCCAACCTGAGCCTTGACCGAACCAGAGGTTCAAGGACCATCTTCCCGAGAACCGGAAGGATCCCCTCATCGGATGGTACAGGAACGCCGAGGAGTATGCCGAAAAAGGAGATCTCGCCCCCAAGTTCCTGGAGAGTTCCACTCCCGGCAAGAGTTCGATGGTCTTCTGTGCATCTTTCGGGTATGATGTGGACCTCCCATTGGGGCGTATTGAAGAGATGCCAACTTTCACGAAGGGATGCAGAAAGTTTTCTGCCAATTTTCGGTACCTTGTTCAGGGAGTAGAAGATGCCGGGGCCCTTGGGGATATCGGAGAGGGCTGAGAAGGGTGAGCTCGGAGGCAAGTAAGGGTTTCCGGGAAGCCTCCAGGATCCCGGGTCACTTCCTGAAAGACTGTGGGAGGCGGAGTCAATGATCAGACCGCCACTGTCAATCAGGACCAGGTCGTTCCTTCGGCCAACAAACTCGCAAATGAGGTAGCTCTTCAAGGCTATCCCGGGGCCTATACCTCTGGAGAAGGAGAGTTCGATCACCCTGTCCCCGGATACCCTTTCGACCCCAGTGAGAGAGGAGCCCGCGATGTGTTTTTTCAGCGCAGCCCCGAAGGGTGGTTTGATCCGTTCAGACAGGGTCAGCTCGGAGATATCCTCTCTCCTGGCCAGACAGAGACCGGAGAATGGCCCCTTCCAGCAAAGAAAGAGACTTTCCGCGGACCGGCCGAAAGCGAGTGATGTCCAGCCCTCACCGCATTCTACGGCGGAGCATCTTCCGCCCAGAAAACGGCCCTTGATGGAATCGATGAGATGGTCGAACAGCTCCGGCTGCATGGACATTGAAAACCCCTTTCAAAGGACCCGGTCACGTTCCAGCTCCGGTGACATCTCTATTCTAAACCTGAAGGAGGAGGTCTTAAAGAGAAGCCTTTGCTGCCGGAGACGTCCAGGGATTTCTCGGGATCGTGCATAGATGTTCGTCGTCTTGACAACAATACGTTCCAACTCTAGAATTGTCGCCGTCACTCGAGGAAGGGGCTGTGGCGCAGCGGGAGCGCGCTTCCTTCGCACGGAAGAGGCCGGGGGTTCGATTCCCCCCAGCTCCACCAGGTTATTAATGCTTTCCGGCACCTTTTTGACATTTCGGGGCGTAGCGCAGTCTGGTTAGCGCACCTGCTTTGGGAGCAGGGGGTCGAAGGTTCGAATCCTTTCGCCCCGACCAACAGAATGCCGGGAAGTGCTTTGCGGGAATAGCTCAGTTGGCAGAGCGACGGCCTTCCAAGCCGTAGGTCGCGGGTTCGAATCCCGTTTCCCGCTCCAGTTTGCCAAAAGAGGACTGATGCGCTTGTAGCTCAGTTGGATAGAGCAACGGACTTCTAATCCGTAGGTCGCGGGTTCGAATCCTGCCAAGCGCGCCATTGCCCTTTTTGACATGTGGTGGGCGTAGCTCAATTGGTCAGAGCGCTGGACTGTGGCTCCAGAGGTTGGGGGTTCGATTCCCCTCGCTCACCCCATTTTTGGGGATCGTTGCGCCCGTAGCTCAGTGGACAGAGCGGCGGACTTCGGATCCGCTGGTCGCGGGTTCGAATCCTGCCGGGCGCGCCAGTCAAGGGAGAAGAGATATAGGGGCCATTAGCTCAACTGGCAGAGCACCTGACTCTTAATCAGGGGGTTACAGGTTCGATTCCTGTATGACCCACCAAGATCTTTGCGAGAGTGGTGGAATTGGCATACACGCTGGACTTAGGATCCAGTGCCTTTACGGCATAGGGGTTCGAGTCCCCTCTCTCGCACCATTTTTCATGATTGGCCTCTGTTCATTGTTTTTCCCTCAGGGAACCCCTTGGAGCGCCAAGGGGTTCCTGTTGTTTCAAATAATCGTCCTCCGGCAGAAGGCCGGCAAGGGGAAGGGGTTGTAGACTGTTGCGGTCAGAGATCGTTTCGCAGGAGAAGAACATAACAAGCATCAAGGTCGTGATCGGGGAGAAGGATTTCCAGTCCAGGGTTGAGAGGACCCTGGAAGACATGAGGTCCAAGGCCAACATCAAAGGTTTCAGGAAAGGGCATGTTCCCCGGAAGGTGCTCCAGATGCACCTGGGAATGAAGACCATAATGACTGAAGCTCTTGAAAAGATGATCCCCGACGTTATTGATAATGTCGTCAAGGAGTACGAACTGGACCTGATCTCGGAACCCTCCGTAGATGTGGACAACCTTGTCGAGGGGGAACCTGTGGTGATGACCTTCGTCTTCGAGACCAGGCCCGAGGTCATTCTTCCAGAGCTGGACACTCTTCAAGTGACCAGGAAGAACGTTGCGGTCACTTCCGACATGGTCGAAGAAGCCATCACCTCCCTTATTGACAATGCTGCCGAGAGAGGACCTGTTGAGGTCAGACAGTCAAGGGAGGGGGATATTCTCGAGGTCGAATACGGTGTGGTAGTCCTGGCCGAGGGTGACGAAGGAGATCCCCTTGAGAGCCCCAGGCAGAAAACCATGGTGGAGCTTGTGAAGGGATCTCTTCCTGAGGAGCTCTTCGCTTCGCTTGTGGGCAGGATGCCGGGTGAGAACGTAGATGTCGATGTCAGAACGCCTTCGGAGGAAGGCAGCGGAGAAAGGATACTGCGTTACAGCATAGACGTTATATCCGTTGCGGAGAAGAAACTGCCTGAGATGAACGGAGCATTCTTCGAAAAAGTGGTCGGTGAGGCGGATCTCGATGAGGATGGATTTCGCGAAAAAGTACGGGAGAAACTCCATGAGAATCTCCTCGCCGAAAGCCTTAGGCTGGCCGAGAAAGAGGCGCTCTCCAGTCTTGTAGAGAACTCCCGGGTCGAGATTCCCGAAAGCCTTGTTGAGAGGCAGAAGGGAAAGATCCTCGAGGACATGGCAGAAAGGGTCAGTAAAGAGAATGGCAAGACCCTGGATGAGTTCATAGCCGAGAGAGGCCTTGACAGGGAGAGGCTGGAGTCTGGAGCGACAAGCGACGCCGAAGCCACAGTGAGACGTTCCCTTGTCATGGAAGCTTTGGCGGACAGGGAGATGATCCAGATAGAGAACGCCGACGTCGACAGGGAGATAGAAGAAATGGCTCTTTCATTCAAGGTGAACAGCGACAGAATGAAGGAGTTCTTCCTCAAGAACTCCGACGGACTGGCGGACCTTGTGCACAGGATCAGGATGAAGAAGACGGTGAGCCGGCTGATGGAGAAGGTTACCGTCAGGGAAGAGGATCCTGAAGGTCCCCAGGATGAGCCAAGTGAAGGTGAGACCGAAAAGGAGGGATCTTGATGTTTGTCCCCATGGTTATAGAACAGACCGGCAGGGGGGAGAGGGCCTACGACATTTACAGCCGTCTCCTCAAGGACAGGATCGTTTTCATCGGCGAGACCATCGACGATCATCTTTCGAACCTTGTGGTGGCCCAGATGCTCTTTCTTGAGAGCGAGGACCCTGACAAGGACGTGAACATTTACATCAACAGTCCCGGAGGGGTGATAACATCCGGTCTTGCCATATACGACACTATGCAGTACATCAAGTGCCCCGTATCGACCATATGCGTCGGACAGGCGGCAAGCATGGCCGCCGTCCTGTTGGCGGGGGGAGACCCAGGCAAGAGGGTCGCACTTCCGAGCTCCAGGATAATGCTCCATCAACCCCTTGGAGGGGCACAGGGACAGGCTGTGGACATCCAGATCCATGCCAGGGAGATCATGAGGCTGAAGGAGAGGATCCACGAGATCCTTGTCAGGCACACCGGCCGGAGCGAAAAGGAGATCGAGACAGATACCGACCGTGATTTCTTCATGTCCGCCGGAGAGGCTCTCGATTACGGGATTATCGACAAGGTCATCTCGGAAAGGTGATCGGAGCCGGATACAGGGGAACAGGAACGGAAGGAAGGGAGCTCCTTCAAAGGCGCTCCCTTCTATGTTCGAAACGTATGCTTTTGCAGTAACATAGTGGCGGAACATGCTTTCCACAAGAAGGGACTAAGATCAGGGAGGGATGACCATGTCCCAGATCGACGGGAACGGTAGCAGGGGTGTCAGGCGGGAGGCCAAGTGCTCTTTCTGCGGCAAGAGGCAGGAGGAGGTACTGAAATTGATCGCTGGCCCCGGAGTCTATATCTGCAATGAATGCGTTCACCTCTGCAACCTCATCATAAAGGAGAACGACGAGGTCCGGCCTGACCAGGCGGCATTCGACAGGGATCTAAAGGACCTGCCCAGGCCGAAGGAGATCAAGGAAGCTCTCGATCAGTACATTATCGGTCAGGAACAGGCCAAGAAAGTGGTATCAGTAGCGGTCTACAACCACTACAAGAGGATCGCGGCCGGCATCGACGACGACGTGGAGATGCAGAAGAGCAACGTGCTTCTTATAGGTCCGACTGGTTCGGGCAAGACCCTGATAGCTGAGACTCTGGCGAGGACCATAAGAGTTCCCTTTGCCATGGCTGACGCCACTACCCTGACAGAGGCCGGTTACGTCGGTGAGGATGTGGAGAATATTCTCGTCAGGCTCCTGCAGGCAGCGGACTATGATGTTGCTGCAGCAGAGAGGGGGATCATATATCTCGACGAGATCGACAAGATCGGCCGGAAGTCCGAATCGGTCTCCATAACCAGGGATGTATCCGGGGAAGGCGTCCAGCAGGCCTTGCTCAGGATTCTTGAGGGGACTGAGGCCAATGTTCCCCCCAAGGGAGGAAGAAAACACCCACACCAGGAGTTTATCCAGGTGAACACCAAAAACATCCTGTTTATCTGTGGTGGAGCGTTTGAGGGACTGGAGGGCGTCATATCAAGAAGGATGAACAGGAAGGTGATCGGATTCGGAGGCCAGGTCGCCGGGAGCGACAAAAGAGACCGTTACAGGATCCTGAAGGAGGTCCAGCCCGATGACCTGATGACCTTTGGGTTCATCCCGGAGTTTGTAGGGAGGATCCCTGTTACGGCCGCGCTGGAGGGTCTTGATGAAGAGGCTCTTGTCAGGATCCTGACGGAACCCAAGAATGCCCTTGTCAGGCAGTACCAGAAGGCTTTCAGGATGGAGAAGGTGGAGCTTGAGTTTACCCCCGAGGCCCTGAGGAGAATCTCCAGGAAGGCCAGTGAACGCAATACCGGAGCCAGGGCCCTGAGGTCTATCATGGAGTCTATAATGCTGGACCTGATGTATGATCTCCCCTCAAGGGCGGACGGACTTTCCAGGGTCGTCGTCACCCATGAGATGATCGAAGGCAGCAAACCTCCGGTCCTTGATTTTGCCAAGGACGGGGAGGTCGCCTAGTTGAACTACTCTGAAGGAGGCAATGCCAGGAAGATCCCGCTTTTGCCGGTAAGGGACCTAGTCCTGTTCCCCGGTGTGATAGTACCGCTCTTTGTCGGAAGACCCAGGTCCCTCAAGGCCCTAGAGGAAGCCATGCTTCACGACAAGACAGTTCTTGTGGTCGCCCAGAGAGATATGACCGTGGAGGACCCTGAACCGGAGGATATTTTCGAGACAGGGACCATCACGACGGTGCTGCAGATGTTGAGGCTCCCTGACGGAACGACAAAGGTACTGGTAGAGGGGGTCTCCCGGGCATCTGTTCTGGATGTGGGGATAGAGCGGGATACATACTTCGCAAGGGTCGAGGTGTTTGAACCTCCTCAGTCCCTAAAGGGATCGGAGGTGGAGGCCCTGAGGAGGACCCTTCTGGCTCAGTTCGACAGATATGTCACCCTGCACCCCAAGATCCCCCTGGAGGTACTTATGTCGGTGACGGCCGTGGAGGATCCTGGTCAGGTCTCGGACCTGGTGGCCTCCCACCTCACCGTTCGGATCCAGGAGAGGCAGCAGCTTCTCGAGACATGGGATGTTCCGAAGCGTCTGGAAATGATCATCAGGATCCTGCTAAGGGAGATCGAATTACTCGAGATGGAAAGGTCCATACACGACAGGGTCAGGCAGGAGCTTGAAAAGGGACAGAAAGAGTACTATCTGAGAGAGCAGCTGAAAGTCATCCAGGATGAACTGGGGCAGGGTGACGAGTTTTCCGAGATAGACAACCTCAGGGAGGATATCAGCCGGTCAAGGATGCCTGAAGAGGTCAGGAAGAAGGCCCTCCACGAACTGGACCGCCTTGCAAAAATGCCCGCCATGTCCGCGGAAGCAACGGTGGTCAGGACCTACCTCGACTGGATGACCAACCTGCCCTGGAGCAAGAGGACCAGGGAAAGGATGGACGTTACCCTGGCGGAAAAGGTCCTGAACGAAGACCACTACGCCCTTGAAGAGGCGAAGGGGAGGATCCTGGAGTATCTTGCCGTCAGGAAGCATGCAAGGGGCAGGCTGAAAGGCCAGGTGCTGTGCTTCGCCGGACCGCCGGGGGTAGGGAAGACCTCCCTGGGACGCTCCATAGCAAGGGCGACGGGCAGAAAGTTCGTGAACATGTCTTTGGGCGGTATCAGGGATGAGGCTGAGATCCGTGGTCACAGGAGAACCTATATCGGAGCGCTGCCGGGCAGAATTATCCAGAAGCTCAGACAGGCCGGCACGTGCAACCCCGTCATGCTCCTTGACGAGATCGACAAGATAGGCCTGGACTTCCGGGGTGACCCGGCTGCAGCGCTTCTGGAAGTGCTTGATCCCGAGCAGAACAACGCCTTTACGGACCACTTCCTTGAGGTGCCCTTCAACCTGGGGAACGTCCTCTTCATCACAACTGCCAATACGACCCACACGATACCCAGGCCTCTGTTGGACCGTATGGAGGTCATCCGGCTTCCCGGTTACGTCACGGAGGAGAAGCAACAGATAGCCAGGAAACACCTTATACCCAAGGTCCTCTACGAACACGGCCTCAAGGAAGGTCAGATCACATTCACTTCAGCTTCGGTCAGAAAGATAATTTCCGATTATACGAGAGAGGCCGGGGTACGGGAGCTCGAAAGACAGATCTCCAAGGTAACCAGAAAGATCACCCGCAAGATCGTCGAGTCGGAAGAGACATCCCGTGGTGCAAAGAGAAAGAAGAAGAACTTCAGGGTCACTCCGTCGGACCTTCTCCCTTACCTTGGAGTGCCCCGTCATACCGGAGGAGTCCACCTCCCCGCTTCGGATCAGACCGGTGCCTCCATCGGGCTTGCATGGACCGAGACGGGAGGGGATATTCTTGTAATTGAAAGCGTACGCATCCCCGGGAAGGGCAGTATAGTCCTCACGGGAAACCTGGGAGAGATCATGCAGGAATCAGGCCAGACTGCACTGGGCTTCCTGAAGGCCCACTGTGAGGAACTGGGGATCTCCTCTATCGATTGGGACAAGACCGATATACATGTTCACGTCCCGGAAGGGGCCATCCCCAAGGATGGACCTTCAGCGGGTATCACCCTGGCCGTTTCGATCTACTCGGCTCTTTCGGGGAGACCCGTGCGCAACGATGTTGCAATGACCGGTGAGGTCACATTGAGGGGCGACGTTCTGCCCGTCGGCGGGATAAGGGAGAAGGTCCTTGCCGCCAAAAGGTACGGATTCAGGAACGTTATCCTTCCGGAAGGCAACCGTCTCGAGGCGGGGGAGATGCCCAGGTGGGTCCTGCGGGGGCTGGACCTTGTATTTGTCAGTGGACTGGAAGAAGTTTTCCAGTATTCCATGTCAAGAGAGAGGGATAATGGGGAGCACTAGAAGAAAGAGGTGGGAGGCTTTCCTTGCCGCGACCTGTTTCTCCAGTGACCAGTTCCCACCTTCCAGGGGACCGGAGATCGCCTTCGCCGGCAGGTCGAACGTAGGGAAATCAACCTTTATCAACGGTCTGATCCGGACCCCCCTGGCCCATGTCAGTTCCACTCCGGGCAAGACCCGAAGCATCAATTTTTACCGGGTCGATCACGGAGAGGGATTCTGCCTTGTCGATCTTCCGGGTTTCGGATTTGCCAACAGGGCTCGTTCAGAGAGAGATGCCTGGGCGAAGCTAATAGAGAAGTACATAACCCGAAGAGAAAGTCTGGCCCTCCTTGTCCACCTTGTTGATTTCAGACATGGTTTGCTTGAAAATGACAGGAAGCTCCAGGAATGGGCCATAGAACAAAGCGTTCCTGTCCAGGTGGTGTTCACAAAGATCGACAAGATCCCCAGGGGGAGATGGCCCTCCTTCCTGAGGAGCTACAGCGTCCCTCAGGTCTCCACCGTTACCGACCCCTTCCTCGTTTCCATGGAGAAGGGATGGGGAGCCGGGGATTTCATTCTGTTCCTGGAGACTTATCTGAAAAGGGTCTGGGCGGAAAGGCGTTAGGGTAACCGCCCGGGAAGTGAAGGAAATGGCCGCGTACAAACACCGGAAAGGTCAAGGAGGAAAATCATGGCATCTTCGAAGAGAACGCTGGGCAAGACTTATGATCCGGCCCCCATTGAGGGTAAATGGTACCGCTGCTGGAACGACAGAGGAATGTTCAGGGGGCAGATAGACAGCAAAAAGCCCCATTTCAGCGTGGTCATCCCTCCCCCGAACGTAACGGGGTCCCTCCACATGGGGCACGCCCTTAACAATACCCTGCAGGACATATCATGCCGTTTCATGAGGATGTGTGGTTTCAACGTCCTCTGGCTTCCGGGGACCGACCATGCCGGAATAGCTACCCAGAACGTTGTAGAAAAGTATCTTTCCTCCCAGGGCATTTCCAGACACGACCTTGGCAGGGAGAGGTTCGTGGAACAGATCTGGGAATGGAAGAAGGAATACGGGGGCAGGATCATAAACCAGTTAAAACGATTGGGCGCCTCCTGCGACTGGGATAGGGAGCGCTTCACAATGGATGAGGGACTCTCAAGGGCCGTCAGGGCTGTTTTCGTAAGGCTTTACAAGGAAGGTCTCATATACAGGGGCAACTACATCGTGAACTGGTGCCCCAGGTGCCTGACAGCCCTCTCCGACCTTGAGGTGGAGCACAGGGATGAGATGGGCGTCCTTTACCATGTGCGGTACCCCTTCGTGGAGAGCGATGGTCACATAATCGTCGCTACCACAAGGCCCGAGACTATTCTTGGCGATGTAGCCGTGGCAGTCCACCCCCGGGATGAAAAGAACCGTGCGCTGGTGGGCAGGAAGGTACGGGTACCTGTCGCCGGAAGGGTAGTACCCGTGATCGAGGACATGATGGTTGACCCCGGTTTCGGGACGGGTCTCGTCAAGATCACCCCTGCCCATGATCCCAACGACTTTCTCGTAGGACAGAGACACGGACTGGAAGCGATCCAGGTCATAGACGAGCACGGTGCCATGAACAGGGAAGCAGGTCCCCTCTTCGAAGGCATGGACCGGATCGAGGCCAGGAAAAAGATGCTCTTCCTTCTGGAGGAGGAGGGGCTTCTCGAGAAAGCCGAGGATCACGAACATGCTATAGGTCACTGCTACCGGTGTAGCGCCGTGATCGAGCCCTACCTGTCAGAGCAGTGGTTCGTCAAGGCGGCCCCTCTTGCCGCCCCCGGGATAGAAGCTGTTCGAGAAGGAAGGATCAGGATAATCCCCGATCAATGGGTCGGAACCTACAACAACTGGATGGAGAACATCAGGGACTGGTGCATATCCCGACAGCTCTGGTGGGGTCACAGGATACCCGCCTGGACTTGTGAGGACTGCGGTCACGTCACCGTTTCCGAAGAAGATCCGGACAGGTGCGAGTCCTGCGGCAGCACCAGGATCTTACAGGACGAGGATGTCCTCGATACCTGGTTCAGCAGTGCCCTCTGGCCCTTCTCGACCCTTGGCTGGCCCGATGACACCCAGGACCTGAGGACCTTTTACCCAACAAGCCTCCTTGTGACCGGTTTCGATATCCTCTTCTTCTGGGTGGCAAGGATGATAATGATGGGGCTCAAGTTTATGCAAGAGGAGCCTTTCAGCGACGTCTATATCCATGCCCTGGTCAGGGATGAACAGGGGCAGAAAATGAGCAAATCAAAGGGCAATGTCATCGATCCTCTGGAGATAATCGATGAATTCGGGGCCGATTCTCTCAGGATGACCCTGGCAAGCCTCACCATCCAGGGGAGGGATATTTTCCTTAGCCCTGAAAGGATAGAAAGCAGCAGGCTCTTCATGAACAAGTTATGGAATGCCAGCAAGCTGGCCCTTGGGAACCTCGAGGGGCAGGAAGTGGCGAACCTTCCGGGGTCGGCTTCGCTAAGACAACATGACAGGTGGATCATAAGGAGGGTTAACGAGGTCAACGAACAGGTCCTGGATCACCTGAAGGGATATTTTTACGGGGAAGCAGCCAGGACCCTCTACCAGTTCGTATGGAACGAACTTTGCGACTGGTACCTTGAAATGGCCAAACCGGCCCTGAGGGGGGAAGAGGGAGGCAAAAGGCAGACAGACACCAGGATCGTTCTGGCGCGGGTCTTTGACAGCACTATAAGGATGCTTCACCCCTTCATCCCGTTCCTGACTGAGGAACTCTGGGAAACCTTCGGGTTTGGAAAGGGGTCACTGATAGAGGAACAGGGCTGGCCCGAACTTCTTTCACCGGAAACCCGTACCGCAATGGAGGTTTTCGAACCTATGGATGTATTCCAGGAGCTGGTGAGGAGCATCCGGAACCTGAGGGCTGAAGCCAGACTTCATCCGCAGCAGGAAGTCCCCGAGGTTATCGTGGTCCTTTCCGACAGTGCAGTCAACGAAGTGGGAGAGGTGATAGACTCCAACTCCGATCTTGTTGGCCTTCTCTGCCGTGTAGGGGAGATCAGGTTCATGCAGAAGGGTTCACCGAGGCCGTCGGGGTCCCTGATGTCCGTCACGGGCTTCGGGGAGGTATTTCTTGTGGTTGGCCATATCCTCGATATCAAGGCAGAAATGGCCCGGCTCTCGACGGAACTGGAGAAAGCTCGAAGAGACCTTGCCAGGTCGGAGAAGAAGCTCGCCGATCCCTCTTTCCTATCGCGGGCTCCCGGTGAGATCGTAGAAAAGGAGAGGGAGAGACTCACCCAGACAGAGGAAAAGATCAAGGTTATTGAAAGAAACATGGAGAGCCTTGCAGGATAGCTGATCTGCCATGAACAGGACGATCTTCGGGACATCGGACCCTGTCGAGATCCTTCTGCATGAGATGTCGACCCCCTACATCAGGCCGGGACTGTCGAGGATCGCCGCATTACTGGGCAAAATGGGCCATCCCGAGAGGTCATTCCCCGTTGTCCACGTTGTTGGGACCAACGGGAAGGGTTCCGTTTCCGCTATGATAGAGGCCATTTTCCTTGATGCAGGCTATTCGACCTGTCTCTACACAAGCCCGCACCTTTCGGATATAACGGAACGGCTGAGGTTCTCGGGTACCCCGATCGACCGGGAGCTCCTTATCGCCTCTCTAAAAAGGATCGGTTCTCTGCAGGGAGAAGGAATGGACCCTGGGTCCAGGTCCACCTACTTCGAAGTCCTGACGGCGGCCGCCTTTGACGCGATCGCTGCTTACTCCCCGGACGTTGCAGTCATCGAGGCGGGAATGGGGGGGAGGCTGGACGCCACGAACATGGCCAGGAACGTTGTCCTTACGGTCATCACCACCATAGGGTCAGACCACGCCCATTTCCTTGGCGGAACCCTTGAAGAGATAGCCATGGAAAAATTCAGGGTCCTTCGTCCTGACGGTATCAGTGTCTTCTCCGGAAGGCCTTTCTGTCTTGAAGGGGCATATCTGGATCTTTGCCGAAGGATAGGCAACGACGGAGAGACCCTGCGTTCAGTGAAGATCAGCGACCCCACGATTGCCCTGGAGGGTAACACTTTCGATATATCCATCAGGGGTACGGACCCTTTTTCCGTCAGGACATCCCTCGGGGGGACCTTCCAGGTGGAGAATGCAGCCCTGGCTCTTCTGGCGACCAAGAGGCTTTCCTCCCTGTACCCTCGTATCGATAAAAAAGCAATGATCGGTGGTCTGGGAAAGACCCGCTGGAGCGGCAGGCTTGAAAGGATCGATCACCATGGTCGTGAGATAGTCCTTGACGGGGCCCATAACCCTGAGGGGATACAGGCCCTGGTGGAGACCTTCAATATCATGGGAACCGCCCAAGATCATGCCGTTGTCTTTGCGGTCATGAGAGACAAGGACCTGGGCGGAATGGTCTCCCGGATCTGCAATGCCTTCCCCATGGTGGTCTTTACTTCCATACCGGGTATGGAGAGAGCAGCTTGCCCTGATTTCCTGCAGGAGATATCAAGGTCCTTTCCCGGAAATTGTGAGAGCCTTTCCGTTAACGATCCCATAGACGCACTCCAGGTGGCCTTCCGACGCTACAGGAAGGTCGTCGTCTGCGGGAGTCTCTATCTTTCGGGATACCTGAAAAGGTTCCTGTTCCCCGACCGCCAAGGGGGCATGGGATGAAGTCTATATCACCCTGGGGGTGGAGGAAGACATCCGTTGAAGGTCAGCAGGTCATCAATTACTTAATGGCTCCACCGCTAGATGCCATTATGGCAGTAACCCTCTTTCTCAGGGGACCTGTAATGGACCAGGCTGACGGCTGCCCTTTACGGGCCTCCCGGCTACTTTTCGGTGAAGAAAGACCCCCCTTGCTTATAGCCCCGCTCCAGGAACACGGAACCAGAATGATAGAAGCCCTCCCCTCTGTATCGTTGCCTGCCAGACCTGAAGGAGACGCCCTTCTTCTGAGAAGGAACGATGTACTCGGAAGCCTCCGGTTCGGTGACTGTATTCCCGTCGTGGCCGTTGCGGAGGAGCAGGACCCCTGGGTCCTCCTTGTACACTCCGGTTTCCTTGGAACTGCCAGGGGGGTTGTTCGGGAAGCCCTGGATAAAGCCATGAGGTCCACCGGCCTGAGATGCCTGGATAGTGTCCATTTCTGGGTAGGTCCCGGAATTGGTAGCTGTTGCTATTCAAGAAGGCTGGACGATCCCCGGACCCGGGAAGGTCTGGAGTTTTTCCCAAGGCAGTGCATCAGGATAGAAGGGGACCTGGTCTTCTTTGATCTCCCCGGTGCCATTCTTATAACTTTATATGACATAAATGTTCCCCCTTCCAACGTGGTCCTTATCGACCGCTGCACCTGTTGTTCACCAGAGAGCTTCTACTCCTATCGAAGAGGTGACAGGACAGGAAGGTCACTTCTTCTTGCGGGTTTCCGCGAAGGATTCCACAAATCCGATCTTTGGTGGGAGAATAGGTTTGAAGGGGTAGAGTAGTTTTAAGAGCATACCCAGTGGAAGGTGATCGAATGGACCCGGTAAGAGTAGGAGTGATCGGTGTAGGGCATCTTGGGTTCCACCATGCCAGGGTCTATACGGAACTCCTGAATACCGATGTTGTGGGAATAGTCGACAACAATCCGGAGAGGGCAGCTGCCGTGGGCGAACTGCTGAGGGTCCCCTTTTATTCCGATATCGAGAAGTTCTACAGGCATGCCATGCCCGATGCTGTCAGCGTGGTGGTCCCGACGGTCCATCACTACGAGACAGCAAAGAGGGCTCTCAGTTCAGGCGTGAATGTCCTTATCGAGAAACCTGTCACTTCCACCGTTGAAGAAGCTGAAGAGCTTCTGCAGCTGGCCGCCACCCAGAACCTTGTTCTCCAGGTAGGACATATTGAACGCTTCAATAGCGCGGTCCAGCATGTAAGGAACATAATCAAGGATCCTCTCTTCCTCCAGTCAAGGAGGATTGGGCCCTTCAGCTCCCGGATAAGTGACGTGGGCGTAGTGCTTGACCTCATGATACACGACATTGATATCATTCTCTCCCTGGTACATTCGGAAATATTGTCCAT
The DNA here is from genome assembly GCA_012729145.1 of Synergistaceae bacterium. GTDB lineage: Bacteria > Synergistota > Synergistia > Synergistales > Thermovirgaceae > 58-81. The sequence continues at coordinate 44,754 of JAAYDT010000003.1, forward strand.
TTCGGCCATGGGAAGGTCGGTAAGGTCCAATCTCGAGGATATCGCCACCGCCCAGATAGCCTTCCAGAACGGTGCCCTTGCGCAGATACTTGTCAGCCGAGTCTCCGAAAGAAGGCTGAGGCAGCTGGAGATTATGGAACCGGAGAGATTCGTCACCATCAACTACGAAACGCAGGACGTATCGATCCATCGCTGTGTTCAGGAGAAGGAGTGTGGGCTCGTGGAGGTTATCGAGCACCCCGTCTTCCCGAAGAGGGAGCCTCTTAAACTGGAGCTTCAGCACTTTGTCACCTGCGTCAGGGAGGGCAAACAGCCACTGGTTGGCATTATGGACGGGAAGAGGGCCCTGGAGGTGGCAATAGCCATTCTCAAGCAGATCCAGACCCCTGGCAGGGCGGAAGAGATCCCGGCTGAGATGGCCTAGGTTCGGGAACTAACTTGATACTAGAGCCGCCGAAAGGCGGCTTTTTTGATGCACGGACCACGGGAGGCGCTAGGCATCTTTTGCTGTTACAATACAAAGCCGGAGAGTGGTCCATACGATAGATGGGGGTAAAAAATGTCCTCGGTTAATGTTCAGGCGCTGGTGGCTCTGTTTCTTTTCGTCCTTTGCCTCGTCCTTTCCAGGATGATAGTGAACATATCCTCCGGGAAGTGGCCCGGCGGAGCCCTTTGGGTCACCTATCTGAGGGTCCTTCTGGGCTTCCTCTTCGCCGCCGCCATCACCCTGGGGATGTACTCCTTCGCCGGGATAGATTTCCTGAACAGGTAGAACTTCCCTTGCGGGTCCATATCACCTTTCGAAAGGATTGTTGAAAAATTGGACAGGATCATTGAAAGAGCCCTGAAGGGAGATCCCCGCTCGATCGCCAGACTTATCACCGCGGTCGAAAGCGAGAACGATCGCGCTAAAGAGATCATGCAAAAGATCTACCCTCACACAGGGAAGGCCCACATGATCGGTGTCACGGGTAGCCCCGGCGCAGGGAAAAGCACCTTTCTTGACAAACTTATCTCCTCCTTGATGGTTTCAGGTCTGACCGTAGGGGTCATTGCGGTCGATCCATCAAGCCCCTTCACAGGTGGGGCGGTCCTCGGCGACAGGCTGAGGATGCAGCAGCACAGTCTCGATCCGGGAGTTTTCATCCGCAGCATGGGTACAAGGGGGTCCCTGGGGGGGCTCAGTCGTGGAACCTACGAAGCGGCCCTCATCCTTGACGCCTGCGGCAAGGACATAGTCCTTATCGAGACAGTGGGTGTAGGACAATCGGAGATAGACATCGTCAAGATCGCCGACACCGTAGCACTGCTCCTCGTCCCTGGCATGGGCGACGACATTCAGATCATGAAGGCGGGCATAATGGAGATCGCCGATGTCTTCATTGTGAACAAGGCAGACAGGGACGGTTCGGAGAGAGTGGTACGGGAGGTCAATATCATGCTTGACCTCCAGACGGAAAAAGACTGGAGACCCCCGGTGATCCCTACTGTCGCTGAGAGCGGAGAAGGGGTGGCCCTTGCCGCCGGAGCGCTCTCGGAACACCGGGAATTCCTGGCCTCTTCCGACGAGGGCAGGCGCCGAAAGTACAGGCGTCTTCGCCTGGAAGTGGAGGAGATACTAAAAAGGGAGATAGCCAAGATAGCCGAAGAAGCATGGGATAGCCGCATCGGTGGTGATGTCCTTGAAGATCTTGCTTCGCGAAGAAAGGATCCCTACACCGTGGCCGACGAACTCCTGTCGA
>JAAYDT010000102.1 GCA_012729145.1 Synergistaceae bacterium
AGGATGTCGAAGAAGAACATAATGAGTGTTATCGTTCCGGTCTTCGAGGTGGAAGAAGGGGAGGCATCACTGAATTACGGTCTTGGCACGACCACCGGCAACCTTGATGTAGCCCTTGAGAAATTCTCCAGGCTCCTGCCAAAGCTTGTTTCCCTTGCAGCAGAGGAGAAGGCGCTCAGGCTGATGGCGGTAGAGATAGAGAGGACCAGGAGGCGGGTTAATGCCCTTGAACACGTCCTCATTCCTTCCTTCCAGGAGACCATAAGGTACATTACAATGAAGCTTGATGAACAGGAACGGGCAACCCTCAGCAGGTTGATGAGGATCAAGGAGATAGTCCGTTCTCACTAGCCAGAGGGACTCGGGACAAAGAGATCGGGATCCTTGAGCGGAGGGAGGCCCCTGGGGCCTCCCTCCTTTTTCATAGGTCCACGGGGACGGGTTCCCCAAGTCAGGCTTCCTGGATCTCCCTTTCCCTTTTCCTACGATGAATGCTAAACTATAAAGCTGCGGGAAGGAGCCCAAGCGGTCGCTGCCCCTTTGAGGGGGAGAGGAAAGTCCGGGCTCCACAGGGCAGGGCGCTGGAAAAATTCCAGTGGGCGTGAGCCCAAGGAAAGTGCCACAGAAACATACCGCCCGGCACTCATTATAGAGTTTGGCGCAAAGCAAACCATGACCAGCTTCATTGAAAGCGTTATTTCCCAACAGGCCTCCAAACCCTGTAATGAGTGCCGGGTAAGGGTGAAAAGGTGGGGTAAGAGCCCACCAGCTGTCGGGTGACCGACAGGCTAGGCAAACCCCGCCCGGAGCAAGACCGAATAGGAGGGGATGAGGCTGCCCGCTGACCCTCGGGTACGGTCGCTTGAGGGCCGGCGAAAGCCGGCTCCTAGATAAATGACCGCCTCGCACAGAACCCGGCTTAGGGGTTGCTTCCCGCGGTCTGCAAGATCTGGGGTGCATCGTTCAACGATGCACCCCTTTTTTGTTGCGTTTAGGGAAAGATGGTGCTAGAGAATTATAAGAAAACAATGAAACGGGACTAAAGGGCTATTGAAAACAGTCAAAAGGTGATAAAGTGGAACAAAGTGGCATAAAGTGGCATAATATGGGAGGAAAATCCCATGCTAGTGGGAACCTATGAGCATAAATTCGATAATAAGGGCAGGATCGTCCTTCCGTCAAAGTTCAGGGAAGAGTTGGGCGAGAGCGCTGTCGCGACTGTAGGCATAGATCAGTGCGTATCGATCTACTCATCGGGGAGATGGCAGGACCTCCTGAACAGGTTCCAGCAGATGTCCTTCTCCAAGGGAAGGACCAGGGATTTTCTGAGGGTGCTGCTCGCCACCGCCCATGAGGTCCAGTTCGACTCTTCCGGAAGGATCCTGGTCCCCTCGAACCTGAGACAGCATGCAAAACTGGAACAGGAAGTGAGCGTAATAGGTGTCGGGGATCACATCGAACTGTGGGATACGGGCTCCTGGAATACCTATCTTGAGAATATTCGCAAGGATCTTCCCGACATCGCGGAAGAGGTGGAAGGGTTATGAAGACCCATATTCCCGTGATGCTACCGGAGGTCTGCAGGATACTTGAAGAGGTCAAGAACCTGAGGTTCGTTGTGGATGCCACCCTGGGTCTGGGGGGTTATACGGAGGGGGTTCTCCTGAAATGGAGAAAAACGGCAGTTCTGGGTATCGACCAGGATCCTCAGGCCATTGAAGTGGCAAGAAGAAAACTTATGGATTTCGGGGACCGATTCCGGGCGGTACACGGCAACTTCCGGGACCTCTCGTCGATCCTGGCTAAAGCCGGAATGGGGAAACCCGATGCGGTTCTTTTCGATCTGGGGGTATCAAGTATGCAGATAGAGACCCCCGATCGAGGTTTTTCATTCCAGGAGAACGGTCCACTGGATATGCGAATGAACATTCTTGACGAGCATCAGGAAATGGCCGGAGACATAGTCAACACCTACGGCATGAGAGAACTGACGACCATATTCCGCAAGTTCGGCGAAGATCCCTATGCGGCACAGATAGCAAGAGGAATAGTCAAGTTCAGGGAAACATCGGGACCCATAAAGAGCACATCCCAGCTGGTAGATATCATCAGGAATACGCTTCCGGCGCCTGTCCAGAGGAAGATGGGAAGGAATCCCGCCAGGAAGATCTTTCAGGCTCTCAGAATAGCCGTCAACGACGAACTGGAGGCGCTGAATGAAGCCCTTGGCCAGTGTGAAGCGCTGGTTACGGGATCCATGACGGTGATCGTCGTGAGTTACCACTCCCTTGAGGACCGGATCGTCAAGAACAGGTTCCGGAAGTGGTCTTCAGATGGAAGAGGAAGACTTCCCTTCAAGAGGCCCATGGTGCCTGGTGAAAGAGAGCTGGAGGAGAACTGGAGATCGAGAAGTGCCAAACTCAGGGCATTTCATTTCGCTTCGACCGCTGCGGAGGTGACCGGCCGATGAACTCTCACACCCTGGAACTGCCTTGCGCGAACGATATAAGGACCGGGGGACGTGGGACCACCTGGATCCTTCTCTGCGGTGCGATAGTGGTTCTCCTGATGGGACTGGTAGCACTGAGGCTCTATTCCCTCAATCTCGAATACCAGCTGGCTGATATCCAGAGACAGATAGTCCTGAGAGAGGAAGAGCAGTCGAGGCTGGAAAAGGACCTTGCGGGTTTACTGAATCCTACGAGAGTGTATAGTTATGCAAGGTCGGAATTGGGCATGAAGGCCTCCGCCAACATGGGACTGGTCAAGGTAGCAGCGATCAGGAAGGATTCGCCTGTGGACCATGAGGAGAACAGGGCAGGACCAGGTGTGATCCGGAAAGCCCTTGTGTGGCTGGCAGATTCCGTATCTAGGAAGGCTTCCGCCCGGCAGTGACCGCAAATTGACGGATAAAGGACGGTCAGTATCGAATGAAAGGCCTGAGGAAGAGCCCATGGCTCCTGCTTGCTGCATTCATCCTGGCGCTGCTCTTCAGGCTTTATTCCCTCCAGGTTGATCCGGACCCCAGGGTCAGATCACAGGCCGGAAGCCAATACTGGGCCAGGTTGAGAGTTACAGCGCCGAGAGGTTTCATCAGGGACAAAAACGGGATCGCTCTGGCGATCTCCACTCCGACACTTAGTTTCTTTATCGACCCCACTCTCTGGGATCCTGGAAATGCTCCCCTTCTCCAGGACCTGATCCCCCGGCCCCGACTCGAAAGGATCTCGGGAAGCATCGGGGGGCGATACTACCCGATCGCCCGAAAGGTTGACCCCCCCATCTCCGACAGGATTATCAACCTGCGGCTTCCAGGTCTGTTCTGGGTCAAGGAGACCAAAAGAGTATACCCCCAGGGCAATACCCTGAGCCACGTCCTGGGATTCTGCGATATCGATGACAGGGGCCTGGCAGGAGCGGAACTCTTCTGGGACTCCGTTCTTTATGCTCCTCCTGAAGGGAGGATCATCGCCAAGGATGCAAGGGGCGATTTTGTGGATGTAGCAATTCCAGGCCATACAATGACCGCCGATAATGATTCACTGGTCCAGTTGACCATTGATTCCCGCCTTCAGCACATTCTTGAACGCAGGCTTCGGGAAGGGTTCCTTCAGCATAAGGCGGAGTGGGCTGCTGCCGTTCTTCTTGAGCCGTCGACGGGCAGGATCCTGGGGATGGCAAGCCTTCCCGATTTCAATCCAAACGACAGGAACACCTTTGCAGACAAGGAATCCCTCAGGAACAACGCACTTTCAAGGGTATTTGAACCCGGTTCCACACTGAAGCCCATTATCATGGCCAACCTGATAGACAACGGAGAAGTGTCACAAAGTACGACAGTGAACTGCCGGGGAAAGATCAGGGTCGCCGACGTTACGATCCACGACATAAAGGCACACGGCCTGATGACCCCAACCTCTATCATTTCCGATTCCTGCAACGTCGGTATGGTGACCAGCGTCAGGAACTCCGACCCGTTCCGTACCTACTCGTTTTTGAGGAGGTGTGGTTTCGGGGATCTCACAGGGGTTGAGATGCCAGGAGAAGAATCAGGCCTGATGATCCCCCCTTCGCAGTGGAGAGGTTCTGTTCCAGCCACGATATCCATAGGTCACGGAATAGGTGTTACTCCTCTTCAGCTGGCGGTAGCCACATCTTCCATCGCGAACGGGGGAAAGATCATGAAGCCATTTATCGTATCCGAGATACGGAGCAGGGGCGGAGCTCTGGAATACCAGGGAAGTCCTGTTGTTGTCAGTGAACTCATGTCGGCACGAACTGCCCAGTGGATGAGAGAGGCCTTGAGACTGGCCGTAGAGAAAGGTACCGGAAGATCTGCAGATGTCCCAGGTGCAAAAGTGGCAGGAAAGACAGGAACGGCCCAGGTGCCGGGAGCCGGCGGATACCTTAAAGGCGACTATACTCCTTCATTCGTAGGTTTCTGGCCCTTCAACGACCCGAAATTCCTGCTCCTGATCGTGATAGGGAATCCAAGAGCTGGTGATTTCCTTGGAGGCAAAGTAGCTGCTCCGGTCTTCAGGAGCATTGTACAGGACATAGAACAGATATCCTGAACGGAGGTAAAGAGGCCGAAGATGAGGATCTCGGATATTGAAGGTATTCTGGCCGAGCGGGAACTTCTGGAAAGAGTGGAATGCCCTGTTACTGGAAAAGGGGAGAGGTTTGCCGGGGAGAACACCGAGGTGAAAGGGATATTCCTTGATTCAAGAAAGGTCGTTGCAGGAGGTGTCTTCGTATGCCTAAAGGGGAAAAGATTTGACGGCCATGATCATGCCCTTGAGGCTTCTCGAAATGGCGCGGTGGCCGTAATATCGGAAAGGGTCACTCCAGCCCCGGTAATGCACATGATAGTGCAGGAACCGAGGATCTCCATGGGATTCGTGGCATCGGCCCTTTTCGGGAACCCGGCAGATTCGCTGCAAATGATCGCTGTTACCGGTACCAACGGCAAGACGACAACAGCCTTCATGTTGAGGTCGATCATCAATGTTTCGGGTGGAAGATCGGGGATATTGGGGACCGTAATCTACGATACCGGTGCGGGATATGAGGTCGAAGCACAGAGAACGACCCCTGAATCACCAGACATCCAGGCCATGCTCAGGGAGATGCTGGATAATGGATGCAGCCACTGCGTAATGGAGACATCATCTCATGGTCTTTTCCAGGGCAGGCTTTCAGGCTGCCGTTTCGAAGGAGCTGCATTTACGAACCTGACCCCTGAACACCTTGATTTCCATGGGACCATGGAGGAATACTTCAACTCAAAGCTTCTCCTTTTCAGAAAATACATGAGAGCTTCGGGGTGGATTGCAGTTTCCAACGTATCTGATCCTTACGGCATGAGGATCAAGGATCTGTTCCCGGAACAGGTGGTATCATTCTCCCTGGACAGGAAAGATCGCCCCGATTATTTCGCCGAGATAGGGAGCATGGGCCTTTCGGGCATAAGAATGGATATTATCTCCAGAAAGAAAGGCCGTCTTTTTGGGCTCTCTCTTCCGTTAACTGGCCGTTTCAACGCTCTCAACGCCCTCGGGGCGGCGGCGCTCTCACTTTCCATGGGTATTGCTCCAGAGGCCGTCAGGAGAGGTCTGGAGACAATGCCCCAGGTACCGGGGCGCCTTCAGTGTTTCAGGTTTTCGAACGGGATGACGGCCATAATTGATTACGCCCACACCCCCGATGCCCTCCAGAATGTTCTGCTCTCTGTAAGGGAGGTATGCAAGAATAAGGTCTGGGTAGTTTTTGGATCTGGAGGAGACCGTTTCAAGGGCAATCGGCCGCTGATGGGAAAGGTCGCCACAGCACTTGCCGACCATGTGGTCATAACTATGGATAACCCGAGAAGCGAAGACCCTTCTCTTATTGCTCGGGATATACTTGCCGGCGTTAACGCTGAAATAGGGTCAAAGAGTTATCCTGAGGTGATCCTTGACAGGAGAGAAGCAATATATTCGGTCCTTGACCGGGCATCAGACGGAGATGCGTTAATTATCGCGGGCAAAGGCCCAGAGAGGAATATAGTTTTTTCAGACAGGATCATTCCATACAGCGATGAGGAGACAGTAGGGGAGTGGTCCCTGAAGAGGGGAATAGAATGGTCAAGGTAAGTGATCAGGATGTGCAAAGATGGACCCTTGGCGAAGCGGCGAGGGCCATAGGGGCCGTTCATACAGGAGAAGATGTTACAATGCCGGCCATCATCCGTATCGACAGCAGGGAGGTACTTCAGGGAGACCTGTTCATCGCCCTCAGGGGAGAGAGAGTGGACGGCCATGATTTCATCGAGGAGGCCCTGGACAGAGGAGCTTCCGGCCTGGTGTGCCGGCCCCCGGCCCGGGGAAGCAAGCTGGATCATCTTTTGAAAAAAGGTATACCTGCCATTTTGTCCGAAGACACCGATGGCGCTCTTCGCGAAATGTCCTCGGTCTGGCTTGAAAAGGTCAATCCTGGATCGGTGATCGGGGTAACAGGAACAGCAGGAAAGACTACCACCAGAGAGATGATCAGGGCCGTTCTTGCAGGTTCAAGAAGAGTCCATTCGCCAAGGAAAAGCTACAATACATGGATCGGATGTGCCTTGACGGTCCTTGAGACCCCGCCGGGGACTGATATCCTTCTCCTTGAGCTTGGAACCAACCGCCCCGGGGAGATAAGGAGCCTTGCGAAGACCTATCACCCCGGGTTCGGTGTGATAACAGAGGTCGGCCCGGGACATCTTGAGGGTCTCAAGAGCATCAGAGGGGTTCTTGAGGCAAAGATGGAACTGCTTGAATCGCCTTCGTTAAGGTCGCTGTCCTATAATATCGATAACGAACTGTTATCAGAAGCCATCAGGACCTCCTCGGGAGGTCTGGAGCTCTTGCCCGTCGGATACAGCAGCCCAATGTACCGGATAGTCGAAGCAAGGACCGATCTTCATTCCGGATCCCCGGACCTGGTTGTTATGATCGATACCCCTGGAGGAAGAAGGGAGATCAGGGCCGGGCTTTTCGGGGAACATTACGCCTATGGGATGGCCTTCGCTAACGTCCTGGGGGATCACCTGAAGATTCAGCCCGCAGAGCAGCTAGAGGCTCTCTCTTCTTTTCAGGCACTGCCGGGGAGGGGCAGGTGTTATCTGACAGATAACGGTTACCTGGTTATCGACGACAGCTACAACGCCAATCCCGTCTCTATGAGCGCGGCCCTCCGTTCTCTTTCTTCTGTCCGTATCCGGGGGAAGAAGTGTGCCGTTCTGGGCGGGATGGGTGAACTGGGGGAGAACTCACTTCAGCTGCACAGGGACGTTTCCAGGCTCTTTGAGAGCCTGGACCTGGTCCTTCTGATCGGCGAACTGTGGAACAGCGTCTTTCACAGGGATACTCCACCAAACTGCAGGATAGTCGATTTCGGGGATCTTCAGGGGATCTTCACGGCCAGTCTCTCTCCCGGTGACCTGGTGCTGTTCAAAGGTTCCCGTTCCTTCGGGGTTGAAAGGGCTCTGGGTATCCTGGAGGGTCTTCAGTAATGTGGAGTGCAGGGGTACTCGTATCTGTCTTTCTGGCGGAGATAGCTCTTCAGGGACCCTGGACAGTACTTCTTGGAAAAAGAAGAGTTATCCAGAACCTGAAGAGATACGGTCCTCAGAATCATCTCAGAGACAAGCAGAACACCCCGACCATGGGCGGGGTGGTATTCCTTCTGATCACGCTCCTTGCGGGGCTTTCCCTTTTTCTTCTCGGAAGGTGGACCCTGCGGGATGCAGTCCTGCTCCTCGGATTCCCCCTGACAGGGGGGGCTATCGGACTTGCCGATGACCTTCTCAAGTTCTTCAGGTCCTCCAGCGAAGGATTGAGGAGTCTCCAGAAGTTTGTCCTGCAACTCTTCGCCGCGCTGGTATGGTCCTATGTCTATATTCCCGACGGGCTCCTGGTACTTGCACCGGGAATCACACTGGAAGGCATATCAGGAAGATCGATACTGATTTTCTTCCTGGTCGGGGCCCTCAATGCCGCCAATATTTCCGACGGTCTCGATGGACTTCTGAGCGGTATGGCCGCCATGTCCTTTGCAGTTCTTCTGATCCTGACCCCTGAGGGTGAGGCGGACCAACTTGCAGCCATCCTTGGTTTGGGCCTATCCGCCGGTTTCCTGGCACACAACTTCCACCCCGCAAAAGTGTTCATGGGGGATTGCGGTTCTCACTTCCTAGGAGGCCTACTCGTATCTGTATGTGCCGCAAGAGGGATGCTCCTTCTGATCCTTCCCCTGGGATTCATGATGGGATTGGAGGTTGTTTCAGTTATCATTCAGATCATTGCCATAAGAGGATTTAACAAGAAGGTATTCCTGATGAGCCCCCTTCATCATCATTTCGAGATGTCCGGCTGGAGCGAGAAGTCCGTCGTATACAGTTTCTGGGCCCTGCATGCTGCCGGAATGGTCCTGCTCCTGAAATTACTGGGAGATATCCTTATCTGCCCATAAGGGGGTACGGACATGAACAATGCGGGAAGCAAAAGAGAGGACCGGATGAACAGGATGGACCGGATCACGGTAATAGGCGCCGGAGTGAGCGGAAGGGCCCTCGCCATCCTTGCCTCAAAGCTGGGTTATTCTGTATTTGTCTCCGAACTCGCAAGCGTCGATACAGAGACCCGTGAACTCTTCCATCGATACGGGATCGTCCATGAATCGGACGGGCATTCGGAAAGGATCCTGGAGTGTGACGCCATGGTCCTGAGCTCCGGAGTTTCCCCCAGGGCCCGACCGGTTACCAGGGCCCTGGAAGAAGGAGTGGCTATCATAGGAGAGGTCGACTTCGTGGCTCCTTTCCTTAAGGGGGCAATGATAGGAGTGACCGGAAGCAACGGCAAGACCACTACCACTCTTCTGACGGGGCATCTTTTGAAGGATTCCGGCTTCAGGGTAGGGGTGGCGGGTAATGTAGGAAGCCCCCTGGCAGATCATGCTTTCGTTGAAAATGATGTAGTAGTGGCCGAGCTGAGCAGCTTCCAGCTCTTCTGGGCCCAGGAGCTGAGCCTCGATGTTGCCGTTGTGACCAACCTTGAACCGGACCACATTGACTGGCACGGTTCCGTGGAAGATTATTACCAGGCTAAGAGGAAGATAACATCAATGCTCAAGGAAGGAGGCTCCCTTGTCTGCCAGGAGCGGGACCTTCCTGTCCTGTACCTGGAGGGCCCTCCTTCGGGCATCGTGTTCCCCCTGAGATGGCAAAAGGAGTCCGACAGGAGGCACAGGGAAGGCCTGCTGATGAAGGACGATCATGCTGTCATGATATCCGGCGCCTCCGAGAAAAACCTTTTCAGATACACCGATGTTCCACTGCTGGGGCGACACAACCTTGAGAATGCTGCCATGTCCTCTGCCACTTTGATCATTCAGGGGGGGGGAGCTGGTACTTTGAAGAGATCTCTTGCGACCTTCGAGGCACCTCCTCACAGGTGTGAGCCTGTCGGTATCGTAAAAGGCGTTTCCTTCATTGATGATTCGAAGGGGACCAACGTGGCTGCCACTGTTACGGCACTGGGATCTCTCGAGGGCAGGAAGGTGGTCATCCTTGGAGGCAAGGGAAAGGGTGAGAACTACGACCTTCTTGCTGAAGCCGTCGCGAAGGGATCGGAAGCCGCAATCCTTCTTGGAGAAGAGAAGACCCGGATCAGGGTTGCCCTGGAAAAAAAGGGTTTCCAAAGGATCAAAGAGGTATCGGATATGGGTGAGGCTGTACGGGAAGCCTTCAGGGCATCCTCCCCGGGAGGTATGGTCCTTCTCTCCCCGGCCTGTACCAGCTGGGACATGTACACAAACTACAAGGAGAGAGGGGAAGATTTCCAAAAATGGGTCAAGGCCCTGGAGAAGGGGGGATACTGATGCAGGAAAACAGCATTTCCCGGAACATAAGGGGAAGCGGCCTTTGGGGTCTGTCGGTGCAGACAACGTGGGCTATCCCGCTCGTTCTGTCCAGTCTCGGGATCCTTATGATCTCCTCCGTAACAGCCCAGCTTACGGCCGTCCAGGCAAGGACCCCTTTCTTCTATGGACTGAAACAGGTCCAATGGCTTCTTGTCGGTCTGACGGCAATGATAGCCTGCACTCTACCTACTGCGGCTTTCTGGAGGAAGTGGAGCGGGGTGATATGGTTCCTTTCAGTCTTGTTGATGATCATGACCCTTCTCCCCGGTCTTGGAAGGTCAGGCGGAGGGGCCAGCCGATGGGTCAGGCTTGGTCCCTTCAGTCTCCAGGCATCGGAGGCCTTGCTGTTCGCAACGGCGATCCATCTTTCAAGGAAGCTTAACGAACCGGGACTTGCCCGAGGGAAGGCGATCTGGAGGACCCTTCTGATCTTCGGGATCTCCGCCTGGCCTTTCCTGCTTCAGCCCGATCTCGGGGGAACCATGATTCTCTTCGGTCTTGCCATGGCGGTCTTTGTTCAGGTCTTCGGCTGGACCATCCCGCTTGTTGCAGGTTCCATTGCGTCGGTAGCGATGTTCATTCCGGTTATCCTGTTAAGCAGGTACCGGATAGAGAGGATCACAAGCTTCCTTGATCCCTGGAGCGATCCCCTCGGGAGCGGATTCCAGACGATCCAGGGATTCATCGCCTTTGCCAACGGCGGGTTCTTCGGCGTCGGTATCGGGCACGGACTCCAGAAGCTCCAGTACCTCCCTGCTGCGCATACGGACTTCATACTGGCTGTTATTGGTGAAGAGATAGGGTTGATAGGTACCTTCTCGGTAATCCTTCTTTTCGGCATCTTTCTTCTGATCCAGTACCTGTCATATCTTTCTGCCGCTGGGAAGTTCGAGGCGACTTTGGTATGGGCTATCACTCTGACCATATTTATCCCGTTCATTGTGAACGCTGCAGGGGTCCTCAGGCTTATGCCCCTGACCGGTGTGCCTCTCCCCTTCGTAAGCTACGGGGGAAGTTCCATGGTCCTCGGCTGGTGCAAGATCGGGGTCCTTCTCCGCCTTATGAGGGTATCCTGAAAAGCCTGTTCCCGGAAGGGATGGTGTCATGAAGATCCTGATCGCTGCGGGAGGGACAGGAGGCCATATCTGGCCCGCACTCTCATTTAACCAGTGGCTTCTGCGAAAACATGGCCATGTGAAGAGTCTTTTCCTGTCCGGCAGCCGAGACATGGAGAGAGAGCTTTACCATCATGCCGGTGTTGAGCCGATGGTGCTTCCCGTTAAGGGTTCCCCTCTCTCGGGTCCACTGGCGAGCAGGGTGTCACGGACCATGGACCTGGCAAGATCGATAGGTGAAGTCAAAAGGGCGGTCCGGGAATTTTCACCCCACATATGCCTGCTTTTCGGGGGTTACGTCTCGGTGCCGGCTATGTTCGTCTCTAAAATGAAGGGTGTTCCTATCCTTCTTCACGAACCCAATGCCAGGGCCGGAAGGGTAACCTGTATTGCGGCTAAAGCGAGGATTCCCGTCTGTACGGGCTGGGATGTTTGCGAACCCCTTCCTTCCGGAGGGTTCACCCCTGTGGGCGTTCCGGTTAGAAACCTGAGACGATTGCCACCCGAAGAAGCCTGGAAGCTTCTGGGGTATGATCTGGATCTTCCCCCCAGCCCCCGGGTACTTGTCCTTGGGGGGTCTCTCGGGAGCGATCCCATGACCGTTCTGTTCAGCAAGGTTTCCGCTGAGAGGCTTTTCCGCAGCAGAAATTTCCTATTGGTTGGTTCCAGCGAAAGAGCCGTCCGGACATCGAGGAACCTCTGGCTTCTTCCACGGGAGTGGGAGATCGACCTTCTCTATTCCATCGCCGATGGGGTAGTGTCAAGAGCGGGTGCTTCCACCCTGGGGGAACTGGTTGTATTTGGTCTCCCTTCTGTCATAATCCCCTGGAGGGGCGCGGCAGACGATCACCAGGCGCATAATGCCAGGGTTTTTTCTGAAAAAGGGTTCGGGTCCATATGGGAGATCGATAACGGGATTCATGAAAACCTTGCGTTCATGATAGACTATGAACTAAAGAGGGCTCGGCTCGGTCAAGCCTTTCAGTTTCCTGGTAGGGGAACCGGTGAAGCCTGTGAGAAGATCTGGGAGCTTTTACAACAAATCGCCGAAGGGAGAGGTCGCAATTGAACGACTTCGATGGCCGATTCGAAAACCTCGAGAGGGTACATCTGATGGGAATTGGAGGAGCCGGGATGAGCGGTCTGGCTCTTCTTTTACGTCAGATCGGAATGAAGATAAGCGGATGTGATGTTTCACATACCTATTACATAAACAAGATCTCTCCCAACGGGATCGAATTCGCCCTCGGCCATGACAAGGAGCACCTGGACAGGTTCAAACCGGATGCAATAGTTTTCAGCAGTGCCATACCCTCAGAGACAGAAGAGCTGGTCGAGGCAGCCAGGAGAGGGATCCGGATCTTCAAAAGAGCGGAAGTGTTAAGCTGGCTCTTCAACTTGCGAAAGGGTATCGGTGTTGCCGGAACCCATGGAAAGACCACCACGGCCTCCATGATCGGGCTCATCCTGGAGAATGCCGGCCTTGACCCATCTGTCGCCATCGGAGGAGAGCTCTGTGATATCGGAGGGAACGCCAAACTGGGACAGGGTGCCCATATGGTAGCCGAGCTTGACGAAAGCGACGGCTCCTTCGAACTCTTTCGCTCCCATGTTGCCATCGTTACCAACGCAGATTGGGACCATGTAGATTACTACCCAAGTTTCAGCTCTGTCCTGAAGGCCTACGAAAGGTTCCTCTCCAACAGGGAACCTGGAGGTGCCGCTATCATATGCGGAGAGGACAAGGGCCTTTCGGCGCTTCTCCAGAACAGGATCAACGGCAGACATCTCACATATGGCTGGGGTGCGAGATGGGACTGGGGCGCGCAGGATGTCAGCCACAACAGGGGTGGAGGGGTCACCTACACCCTCTCCCGGAACGGAACACCAGCCTGTGAGATCTTCCTCCAGGTCTCGGGAGAGCACAACGTTCTTAACTCTCTTGCGGCCTGTGCGGCTGCCGATACTATCGGAATTCCCCTCGAGGTGGCCGCCCAGGCCCTGAGGACCTTCAAGGGGGCCAAGAGGCGCCTGCAGCACATGGGCTCCATCGTTTCGCTTGAAGTTGACATATTCGACGATTACGGCCATCACCCGAGGGAGATCGCCGCAACCCTGGGGACCCTGAAGAAGATGTTCCCCGAAAGAAGGGTCATGGCGGTATTCCAGCCCCACAGGTTCACAAGGACCGCTGCCATGTACAGGGACTTTGCGGAGGTGCTCTCCATGGCTGACGGAGTATTCCTTCTGCCGGTCTTCCCTGCCGACGAAATGCCCATAGAGGGTGTATCCTCCACCCTTATTGGCGACATCCTCAAGCAGAAAGGTCACAAGGGTTACGACTTCTGCAGCGATATGGACGAGGTGGTGACCAGAATATGTTCCAGGGTCAGGGAGGGCGACGTGATCGCCACCATCGGTGCGGGGGATGTGTCAATTGTGGGCGAAAAGATCCAGCAGCGCCTTGAAAGGAAAGGCGTTACCCTCGATGCGGTGGCGATCAAGGCTTGACTGTGAGAACCTTCCGTTCTGTTCATCAGGCACACGTCTGAAAGACCTCACGACCCTTGGTGTGGGCGGGCCGGCAGAATGTCTTGCAAGGCCGGTCACGCGTCGTGATCTTACAAGGATCCTTGACCTTTGCAGGGAGGAAGAGGCCCCTACATGGTTCATCGGTGGGGGCAGCAATGTACTGATCCCCGATGAAGGCCTTCCTGGAGTGACTATACAGACAGGCGGTCTAAACGGCGTCCTTTGGGAAGAGCAGGATGATTCAGTGGTGCTGGAGACGGAGTCGGGTGTTCTTCTTGCCTCACTGCTCGCTCTGTCGATGAACAAGGGTTGGGAAGGCCTGGAATTCTCCGTCGGGATCCCCGGAACGGTCGGAGGAGCTCTTCACGGTAATGCCGGGGTAGAGGGGAGATCTCTCGGCGATCTTGTGGAATCGGTCCTGCTGGTCGACGATAAAGGCTCCCTGGCATGGAAGAGGAGGCAGGATATCCGTTTCTCATACAGGTTCACAGACCTTCTTGCAGGCAACAGGGCCATTGTCGCCTGCAAACTTGTCATGAAGAAGGGTGATCCGGCAAAGATCTCTTCTTCCGTCAGGGGGTTCATTAACAGGAGAAAGGGGCAGCCTCGGGGGATCAGGACAGCTGGTTGCATTTTCAAGAACCCCTGCGGCGAAAGCGCCGGGAAACTTCTGGATGAGACCGGATGCAAAGGGCTCAGTGTGGGAGATGCTGTTGTCTCTTCAATTCATGCCAATTTCATTGAGAACAAGGGTTCAGCCAGTTCGAAGGATATTTTCAGGCTGATCTCCAACTGCAGGGAAAAGGTTTTTCAGAGAACCGGGATCCTTCTGGAGATGGAGATATGCCTTTTGGGTGAGATCCCCCATGCGGAAGTCGCTGGTTAGGTTCCTGGCCTTGCTTCTCTTCATGTCAGGGGTGCTATACTGTACGGAGGAGCGATCCCAGTTCCTGCGCCTGAGGTCGGTCTCGTTCGATTCCCTCGCCCTTGTCCCCGACGATCATTTCTGGAGAAGGATCGACCCGGAGTGCCATCGTTACTGGCCTCTCCTTTCATTAAGAGCACGGAGCATCGAACGGTCGATCATGATGGAGGCACCCGTTGAGATCCGGATCACTCATGCGGGTTTCGGATCCTTCGCAGTCGAATCGACTCCACTTGAACCATGGTTCATGGTCTTCTGGGCAGGAGGCGAGTGGTTCCTTACCAGGGAGGGCAGGATGTGGTCGGTCCATCACTCAATGAACAACATAATATCCCAGCAGTCCGCCAGGGAGGGACCGGTGGTCGTCTGGGGAGCGGGTCTTCCTGACCCTATCCCTTCGGAAATTGACATAGAGAGCTCTGTCAAGGATTCTGTGGTACCCATTCACGAACTGGAATCCTGGAAGGAAAATCTTGAAAGTTCAGGCTTTTATCGAAGGGTCTCTTCCATTACCATTAGCAGGAGAGAGGGAAGAAGGATCATCGAGATCCTGGAAAGGACCGGAGAGGGAAGTGTAAGGGTCCTTTTGGGAGAACCCCCCGGTGATTGGCCCCCCCTCCTGGAAGCAGTGGATGATATACTTTCGCAAACGGGTACAAAGGACCGGCACTTGCTGATCGATACGACCTATTCGGGAAAGATCCTGGTAAGGGTCATTTCCTGATCCCAATACCCTGGAGGATTGCCCATGAGAAGAGGGAAGGAAGAGCCCATCATCAGATCGGGGCTTGATATCGGCACCAGGAAGATCTCGCTGATAGTGACCGAGACGGACCCCCTCTCTTCGGAAATGCAGGTAATTGCAGTCGGTTCCGCAAGAGCGAGAGGAATGTCCAGGGGTGATATCCAGGACCCCGACCTGGTGGTCGAATCCATCAGAAGAGCAGTGGATGAGGCGGAAACTGCCTTCGACCTTAACATCAGGGATACATTCCTTGCCGTTGGCCCCTCCTCGGCTTCGGTCTTCAGGCTGGAACACAGGTTCCCCTTCCGGGAGGAAGGCACTCCCGAAAGGCCGGTAACAGGCAAAGACATGAAGGACGCCGTCAAGGGCGCCGTAAGGGCTGCAAGGGAAAGGGGCGAGGAGCTGCTCGTCCACGCCATTCCCCTTGGCTATTCCGTCGATTCGGGCTCTCCTGTCAGGGACCCCAGGGGTCTGAAGGGCTCCGAGCTGTCTGTAGAGGTCCTCTTTATAGGACTTCCGGAAGATGAAGTGAAAAGATCGATCACCTGCGCTGAAAAGGCCGGACTGAAGGTCCTTGGTGTCGTCCACAAATCTATCGCTTCAGCCTACGGGTCCCTATCTGAAGAGGAGATCTGCCATGGGGCAGTGGTAGTTGACATAGGTGCCGGTACTTCGACCGTGACCTGTGTCAGGGATGGGGCGGTCAGGGATGTTACGGTCTCGCCCGTGGGAGGGGATCTCGTCACACAGGATGTTGCGAAATTGCTCATGATACCTCCTTCAAAGGCGGAGTACCTGAAACGCGAAATATCCCTCTTTGAAGATCCCTGTGACCTCATGGACGAGCTCGAATTCGAGCTGGACGGAGAACCATTTGTGGCAACCGTCCAGGACGTTCTGGACATTGTCTTTCCGAGGATGGAGGAGATCCTTTTCGATTTTCTGTCCCCAAGGATCGAAGAGTTCGGCCAGGAGAAGGGGCTCCGCAGTATCGTCTTCTCAGGCGGGGTTGCGGGCGCCATGGGGTTTTTGGATCTCATCAACGACAATTACGAGATACCCGCCAGGATAGGCGGACCTGTTAACGCAATGAGCCTCCCCCCACCGGCAAGAGGTTGTGAATTTGCTTCCACTGTGGGGATCGTGAACTATCTCCTGGAAAGGGAGGCCCACCCTGAAAATCTCCTGGAGCCGTGCCTTGTCGAATTGACCGGTGCTCCTGATGAGGAGCAGGCAAGGGATATCCTGATCCTTGAACCAAGAAGAACAGGTCCGGGAAGAAATATTAAAAGAGGCAAGGGACCAATGGGCGGATTTATTGATGCCCTGAAGAACGCGTTCAGGGAACTGTTCTAATCCGTTTTTCGTGGAGGTTGCTCTCATGGCTGAGCTCTTTGAGATCGAAGGATCGCAGAAACAGTTTCACGAAGTTATCAAGGTTATTGGTGTCGGTGGTGGAGGGGGTAACGCCCTTAACCATATTGTAAGGAGCGGAGTGACCGGCGTAGAGTTCATCGCCGCAAATACCGATATTGCTCATCTGAGTCTCTCCGAGGCCGATCTGAAGATCGTTCTGGGGAGAGAACTTACCAAAGGCCTGGGGGCGGGAGCCGATCCCGAGATCGGAATGAGGTCAGCCGAGGAGTCCGTTGAAGAGGTCCGGGAGGTCCTGAGCGGGGCCGATATGATCTTCCTGACCGCAGGAATGGGAGGGGGGACCGGGACAGGGGCCTCTCCCGTCATAGCCCAGATCGCCAGGGAGAACGGAGCCCTGGTGGTCGCCGTTGCGACAACACCATTCCTTTTCGAGGGCCAGAGAAGGAGGACCCAGGCCCTTGAGGGGATTGAGAACCTTCGCACCAACGTTGACGCCCTGATAGTCATTCCTAACGACCGACTACTTGAGATCACCCAGAAAGGAACAACTCTCTCGGACGCCTTCAAGCTCGCCGACGATGTCCTGAGGCAGGCCGTCCAGGGCGTGACAGACCTTATCCTTCGTCCGGGGCTGGTGAACGTTGATTTTGCCGATGTCCGGACCATAATGAAGGATGCTGGCACCGCAATAATGGGCATAGGAGAAGCCAAGGGGGACGACAGGGCTTCCAAGGCTGCCCATGGGGCTATAAACAGCCCATTAATGGACGGACCTATCACCGGAGCCCGGGGTGTGCTCTTCAACGTCACCGGCGGGCCGAATCTGGGTATCCATGAGATCCAGGAGGCCGCCCAGGTAGTCACTGAAGCAGCCGATCCCCAGGCCACCATACTGTGGGGTCATGTTCTTGATCCGGAGATGGACGAGAGGGTGCAGATAACAGTTATAGCAACGGGCTTCAATTCGGGGCAGTGCCCCAGAAGGACGATCCCGACCGCAAGAAGAAGAGGTCTCTCGTTCACCGAGACGGAAGCCCTTGCGGGGAAGGACGCTCTCAGGCAGGCCGCGGCAAGACATGATCCATCCGGAGAAGTTCCGGAGAACATGGAAGACCTCGAAGACCTGGATACCCCTCCCGTCGTCAGAAGGAGGAAATTCGGTCATAAACCATAATCGGTACGGTCGGGACCTGCGCCGTTGAAGGACCTTTCAGTGAAAGCCCGGGCAAGGGACTGGAGATACCTCCGGGAACAGGAGATCGAACTGGACGCCCTTCCTTCAGGTGGACACCCTTTGTGGGCCATGCTCTTTCCGGCAGGGTACAGCGTCGGGATGGCAAGCCTCGGATACCAGGTCATCATAGCAGAGATGCGGGCCCTTGGTGTCGGGGTGGAGCGCTTTTTTCCCGGGCCCTTTCCCGGCCTGTCGGTGGAGTCCGGAAGACCCATTTCCGATTTCCCTCTTATTTCCGCTTCTGTTGCTTACGAGCCCGATATCCGGACCATCCTTTCGGTCTTCCGGGAATGGGGGCTATCGTCATCCAGGAAAGTGAGGTTCGACCTTGATCAGCCTGTCTTCGGCATCGGAGGCGCCCTGACCTATATCAACCCCCTGATATTCTCCGAGATGGCCGATTACGTGGTCCTGGGTGACGGGGAAAGGGTCCTTGACCACCTGGTAAGGGAAGCACGGCTTTTCATGAAAAATGGTGACCGCAGAAGATTCCTGGAGGGTCTTGCCGAACACCGGTCGATATATGTGCCCTCCCTCCATGACCCAATGATACTTAAGGGGCACAAGGTCCACAGGGAAAAGAACATTATCGGGGACCTTGACAGCGTAAGGGGCAAGAGCCAATGGATAGCGCCCTCCTCGGTTTTCGGGAAGACAGCACTGGTCGAGTTGCAGAGAGGGTGCAGGAGGAAGTGCAGATACTGTACCATCCCGGCCTCTTTCGGAAGGATCAGGACGCGTTCGGCCAAAAGGATCCTTGAGGACCTTTCCCCCCTGGTCTCCGTGGAAGGAGTTCAGGCTGGCCTGGTGTCACCCGAGACAGGGGACTACCCGGAGCTTTCCGAGCTTCTTTCCGGTGTGGCATCCCTCGGGATCCCGGTCTCATTTGCTTCCCTCAGGGTAGATAATATCAACGAGGAGGTTGTAAGTGCCCTGACAAGGAGCGGGAGACATTCTCTAACAGTGGCTCCCGAGTCAGGGAACGACCGGCTGAGAAGGGAGTGCGGTAAGTATTTCTCCAACGACGACATCATAGAGCGTCTTTTCATGGCATCCAGCATGGGGGTCAGACAGGTCAAACTCTATTTCATGACGGGTATCCCGGGTGAGACAGCATCCGATGTCGATGATATTGCCGGTCTCTGCGACCGGGTCCGCTCCGAAGCGAGGCTCAGGGTCACAGCTTCCGTAGGGGTTTTCATACCGAAGCCGATGACCTATTGGGAAAGAGAGGAAATGATAGGTGAAAGGGATGCCTCCTCCAGGTTGAAGAGATTGAAGAAACTCTTCAGCGAAGGACCAGCAAAGGGTTGCAGGATAAATATCCAGCAACCGAAAGAAGCAGCCCTTGAGTTCTCGATCGCCTGGAGGGGGCTGTCCGCGGGGGATGATCCCCTGCTGCCGGCAGAGCGGAGGTCCGGCGCTCCTGGACCGTCTCCCGAACAGAGATCCCTTCTGCTGGAACAACTTGGTATTCTTGGTTACAATTAAAGGCCATCGAAGAACACTCTCTTTGTGAGGTGATTTCCAGTGAGCTTCAGGAAGAACAGGAAGTTCAAGGAGAAACCGGCTGTCTTTGCCTTCGGCCATATAATGCTGCCTCTTGTTGCTGTCCTGGCCCTGGGACTTCTTGTCCTCGGGGTCAGGCTTCTTTTCGTATCCCCCGAAAGCCAGGTGAGTTATCCGGAAACCCCGGAATACCCCGGGGCTGAAACAGAAACCCCTCCCGTTGTCGCTAAGACCACGGGAGAGACCCAGGTCGTGGCGGTCCCCGTTCCCGACGGTGATGGTCCCTCCTCAGAACCGAAAGCCATCCCAGCAACACCCCCCGCCGAGGATAACGGGCCCGCCGCCAAACCTGCAGAAGAGACGAGACCCGCAGAGCCGACAGTCGCTTCCAGGGGAAGCTGGATCGTTCAGATCGGGGCTTTTACCCTCAAGGACTCTGCCGAGACCCTAGCAAGAGAGGCCAGGAACAAGAACTACAACGCCTTTGTCGTCCAGGCGGTAGTTGGCGGAAAGACCTATTACAGGGTAAGGATCCCGGCAGGCGACCAGAAGGTCGAGGCGGACAGCCTTGCGAGAGAGCTGGCCTCAAAAGGGTATCCAACGCTGGTGACACGGCAGGAGTAGGGAGCCGATTATGCCTGTTCCCCTCCCGAGGAGATAGAATGTCAGGGTTCGTTACAAGAACGCTCTCAAGGAACGAGGCGATAATGGACCTCTCCCGGAGAATGGGCTTCCCCTGGCCCGTGGCCGTAAGGGAAAAGGTGCCTCTCTGGGATGCCCTCGGTCTTGCCCTTGGTGAGGATGTGACTGCCACGGACCCGAGCCCGCCCTATGACAGAAGCCTCCGTGACGGGTTCGCCGTAAGATCATTTGACCTTGTCGGGGCGGGAAAGACCTCCCCGGTCTTTCTGACGGTTTGCGGGGAAGTACCCATGGGGAGCATGCCTGATCTGAAGGTCGGACAGGAACAGGCCGTTCTGGTGCATACAGGAGGTGCCATCCCGGCTGGAGCTGATTCGGTGGTTATGCTGGAGGACACCTCTCTTGTTGGGGATCTGCTTGAGGTCCGCAGGTCGGTCCAGAAGAGCGAGAATCTCCTTCTTCAGGGAGAGGAGTACGCCAGTGGGCGCAGGCTGATCCGCAAGGGAGATATACTGGACCTCCGGAACATTGCAGCCGTCGCATCCTGCGGAGCGGTAACGGTTCCGGTCTGCGATCTCAGGGTGGCGATCATGAGCACCGGAGACGAGATAGTCCCTGCTGACAGCCGGCACATCTTGCCGGGGATGATACGGGACACCAACTCTTCCATCATTATGGCGAACATGACAAGGGCCGGGATCAGGGGGGTTTCCCTGGGAATTGTGGGGGATGATCCGGATAAGCTCAGAGCTGCTTTCAATGCTGCTCTGGAGAGTTTTGACATCCTGGTAATGAGCGGCGGTTCTTCGGTAAGCACCAGGGACCATTCCGTGATGCTCCTCCGTGAACTTGGAGGCGGGGAAGTCCCTGTAAGAGGGCTCAATATTTCACCGGGCAAGCCTACCATTGTCTCAGGCGATCCCTCAAGGAGAAAAATGGCCGTCTGCCTGCCAGGCCACCCCCATTCATGTGCGGTTATTTCCTCGACCTTCCTGGTGCCGCTGATATCATCCCTTATAATGGGTGAACCTCTGGACCGGTTCAGAAAGGTCTTCCTGCCCGCCGGAGAGGACGTTATCGGGAGGAGCGGTGTGGAGGAGTTCATCCCGGTAAGGATAGGACACGGAGGCGAAGCTATTCCGTTGTGGGCCAGGTCGGGGTACCTTCTGGCCATGGGCGGATCAGACGGGCTGATAAGGCTTCCCGAGAACATGGAAACACTAAGGAGAGGAGCTTCTGTAGAGGTATGGCTTTGGTAGAACTCAAGGAGAACCTGGATCTTCTGTCGGCCTTGTCCATTCTGGAGGATAGATTCCACCCTCTTGACGAACTTGAGGAGGTGGATCTTCTTGCCCTCGAAGGGTATCCTCCGATAAAAATGGGTGTCGATGTGCTCTCAAGAAGGAATCTCCCCCAGTACCCGGCTTCTGCTGTTGACGGGTTTGCCGTCAAGGCAGCTGGCACGGTGAATTCCTCCCTCAGGACACCGGCCAGAATATCCGCAGGGAGTTACTGCTGGGTCAATACCGGAGGCGGGGTGGACCGCTCCTTTGACTCGGTGGTCATGATAGAGGATACCCTGATGGATGGAGATACCCTTCTGGTAACAAGAACAGTTACCAAGGGTGAGAACATAAGACCAGAGGGAGAAGATGTTACCAAGGGCCAGGTGATCGCGAGAAAGGGCGATCACCTTGATGCATTCCTGATACCCCTTTTGATAGCTTCCGGCAACTCAAAGATCAGCGTTCAGAGACTGCCAAGGTCGGTCTTTATCCCGACAGGGGATGAGATCATTCCCGCCGAAGAGTGGGTCAGGGAAGACGGCCAGAGCTGGGACAGGGTCCCGGAGACAAACTCCTTCATGCTGAAAAGGCTCTTCCACGACTGGGGATTTCCCCTGAAGATCCACGGACTGGTCCGTGACGATGAGACACTGATAGAGGATGCCGTCAGGACGGCTCTCATGGATCACGATCTTGTGATCATCGGAGCGGGAACTGCCAAGGGCAAGAGGGATCACAGCGCCGATGTGATAGGGAAATTCTCGGAACCTCTCTTCAGGGGCCTAAGAATGAAGCCCGGAAGGCCAGTTATTGTGGGATCGTCAGGAAACAGGCCTCTGGTGGCACTGCCGGGTTTTCCGATGTCAGCCCTTGTGATCTGCTGGAGCGTCATACACCCCCTTTTGAGGATACTCAACGGCGAGAACCCCGCTGTTGACCTGCAGAAGGCCGTCGGGGCAGTCGAGACCCTCAAGACCAGCCTTTTGATGCATCACTCCTCTTCTCAGGGAGTAATGGAGTGGATTAGGGTCAAGTGCGGTGATATTGGCGGCACCATCTATTCCTGGCCTCTTGCCTCCGGGGCCAGTTCCACCTTTTCCACATCCGATGCAGACGGATTTGCCCTTATCGGCTCATCGGTGCTGGAAATGCCCAAAGGTAGCGAAATAACGGTCTGGACGAAGAGGAAAATAAAATTGGAGAAGAGGGCCGTCTACCAGGGTTCCAATGACCCCGCCATAGAGAGGATCGTCTCCTACATGAGAGAGAGGGGCGGGGACCTGGCTGTCAGGTCCGTAGGCAGCCTCGGGGGCCTTTCGGCCCTTGCCAGGGGGGAGGGTCATGTTGCCTCCTGCCACCTCCTGGACCCCGAGACCGGGGTTTATAACGATCCTTTTATCGGCAGGCTGGACAAGACCCGGAGCTGGCGCAGGTTCAAACTGTTCACAAGGGAACAGGGGTTTTTGGTCAGGAAGGGCAACCCGGAAAGGATAAGCTCCGTCAGGGACCTCGCAGACAAGGGGTCAATATTCGTCAACAGACAGCCCGGCGCTGGGACCAGGGTCCTGTTCGATCAACTGCTGAAGGAGGCCGGGGTCCAGGCAGGATCGATAGTGGGGTACGACAACATTGCCATCACCCATTTCGAAGCAGCAGCAAGGGTATCGGGCGGTTCCGCCGCCGTTACCCTGGGGGTCAGGGCTGCTGCGGAGGCTTTCGATACCGATTTCATTCCCGTGACCGAAGAGGATTTCGAGCTGGTCATTCCCGAGGAGTTCATCTCCCACCCCGGCATCGGGATCCTGTTGGAGACGCTCAACGACGGAAGATGGAGGCGGGAAGTGGATTCTCTGGGGGGGTACCGATGGGCGTTCTGAAGGACCGTTTCGGAAGACATCTCAACTACATAAGGATCTCCGTAACAGACAGGTGCAATTATCGTTGTCTCTATTGCATGCCTGCAGAAGGACTGGAGTGGATCCCTCATGAAAGGATAATGACCTACGAGGAGATCCTTTTTCTTGCAAGGGTCCTGAAAGACCTTGGTGTAGAAAAGATCCGTTTCACCGGTGGGGAACCACTGGTCAGGAAAGGGCTCTTCCCCTTTCTGGGATCCCTTCGGGGTTTTGTTCCGGGGGTACGGACGGTCCTAACCACAAATGGAAGTCTTATCCCCCAGTACATCGACGAGGTCGCCCGGTCAGGGCTTTCCGGGGTGAACGTCAGCCTCGACACTCTGGACGAGGGCCTTTTCAGGTTCATGACGAGGAACGGAAACCTTCAGGACGTTATTGAAGGCATCCGGCTCCTGGCTGAAAGAACTGACATCCCTCTCAAGATTAATACTGTTCTTATGAAGGGGACCAATGATGGAGAGGTGGAGACCCTCCTTGATTTTGCCCGAACCCACGGTGCCGTCCTCCGGCTGATCGAATTCATGCCCCTCGACGATTCGGTCTGGAGGAAGGACCTCTTCATCCCGGCTTCGGAGATACTCCAGAGACTTCCGGAACGGGGTTTTTGGGAGAGGATGGACAACTCCTCGGACCATAGCGCAGGGCCTGCCCGTTACTTTCGGAACGTATCCACGGGGCAGAGAATAGGCGTGATAGAGGCGGTCTCTCACCACTTCTGCCAGAGTTGCAACAGACTCCGCGTCTCGGCTACGGGGGTAATGAGACCATGCCTGTTCTCGGAGGAGGGGATCGATCTCAGACCTGCCCTTTTATCCGGTAATGCCGCCTCGGTGGAGGCCCTTGTTCTTCAGGCGGTGAACAGCAAGCCTCAATCCTACTGCCATGCCAATACAGGAGCGACCCATATGTCGCGGATAGGGGGATGACGATGAGTGTCTTTTCACACCTTGACGACTCCGGAAGGCCTGTGATGGTAGACGTGGGCAAAAAGAAGCCCACCCTGAGGGAAGCTGAAGCCGAGGCTTTGGTCAGGCTGTCCCGAAAAGTGCTCGATTCCATGATCGAGGGCAAGAATGCCAAGGGAGACGTCTTGAGAGTAGCAGAGATAGCAGGGATAATGGGTGCCAAAAGAACACCGGAACTGGTGCCTTTGTGCCATTCAATAAGGCTTGACCATGTCTCGGTGGTCTGCGAGCTTGACGAGATCGAAGCTACTGCAAGGGTCAGATGCACGGCGAGAGGCACGGAGGTCACTGGTGTTGAAATGGAAGCTATGACGGGAGTATCAGTGGCGGCCCTGACCCTTTATGATATGTGCAAGGGTATTGACAAGGGCATCACCATCGAGAGGATCCGTCTGCTCAGAAAGAGCGGCGGCAGATCCGGGGAGTACAGGGCGGAGGACAGGGTGTGAAAAGAAGGGTTTTGGGTTTTTCGGGTCGGTTCGGGGACCGACCGTTGGTGTATATTCACAGCGATGAAAAGGGGGGTGCCCTTGTTGACGGGTCACCTCTCGGAATAGTCCTTGCCGGAGCCGGAGAGGGTGAACTCGGGGAAGGTCTGTTCGGGATCATTGTTTCTGAAGTGCCCGAGATCGACCCCGGTGATTTTCTCCAGTTCTCCGACGGCGTTATCCTGAAAAAGAGCCCTGAAAACGGGACGAAGGGATCCTTTCATGTGGCAAGCAAGGGCTTTTTGTCAGTCTCGTCCCTTTTCTGTCCCTGGACAGCGCTGAAGGTGGGGATACTGACCGTTAGCGACAAGGGCAGTCGTGGTGAAAGGGAGGATACTTCCGGGCCCGCCCTTGAGAGATCTGTTCATTCCATAGGAGG
>JAAYDT010000103.1 GCA_012729145.1 Synergistaceae bacterium
ACTTGCTCCACAACAAAGAAAGGCAGGCAGTACTGGATTATAATAAGGGGGGAAGATGCCCCGGCAGGTGCATGGACAACGCCGGAAGAGGGAGGTCGCCCGGGTCATGAGTTTCTCCCAGGTAACGGTGATCGTCATTCTCATCTCGGCCATGGTCCTTTTCGTGTGGGGAAGGTGGCGCCATGACGTGGTGGCCATGGGTGCCCTGCTGGGCTGCGTCTTTACGGGCCTGGTGCCTGGAACGGAAGCTTTCGCAGGGTTCGGACACCCCGCCGTCGTCACCGTGGCCAGTGTCCTGGTGCTCAGCTACGGTCTGCAGATTACGGGAGCAGTGAACTTCCTGGCGGACAGGGTCCTGCCCGAGAAGGCTGGTCCTGGCATCAGCATCCTCGCTCTTACTGCCCTGGGCGCCATTCTGTCGGGATTCATGAACAACGTGGGCGCCCTTGCCCTCCTGATGCCGGTGGCTATCCAGATAGCGGAGAGGAACGATATCCCGCCGGGGAAGGTTCTTATGCCCCTCTCTTTCGGTTCCATCCTGGGAGGCACGACCACTCTCATAGGCACACCCCCGAACCTGATAATCTCCGGCTTCAGGAGTCAGGCGGGTTTCGGCTCCTTCGGAATGTTCGACTTCACCCCCGTCGGCGCGACGGTAGCCTTCATCGGTGTTCTCTTCGTGGGGATCATAGGGTGGCGCCTTGTCCCTGAACGGCGAGAGAGCGGCTCCGAGAGCTTCGAGACCGGGGCATATCTCAGCGAGGTGAGGGTCTCGGAGGGAAGCCCTGCGGTGGGCAAAAGGGTCAGGGAAGTGGAGGATTTGCTCGACGAGGCCGACGCGCAGATCCTCGGAATGGTCAGGGGCGACATGCACTTTTCGGCTCCAAGCCAGACCCTGCTTCTGAGGGTGGACGACATCCTTGTCATTGAGGCCGAACCGGAGGGGCTCTCCGCCTCGCTATCAAAGCTCAAGCTAAAGCTTGAGGAGGCCCTGACCCCCGAAGAGGCCGAGGAGACGGCCAGGAAAAAGCGGGAGATATGCGAGAGGTACAAGCGCTCTTGCCCTCCCCCCGAGGAAGAGGAGAACGGAGATAACGGAGAAAAGAAGAAAAAGAGGCCCGAGGACTTCGTAATTCGAGAGATGGTCCCTGCTCCTCACTCCAGCATCGAAGGGCTTTCCGCGACCGATCTCAGGCTGAGGACCCGGTTCGGCATAAATCTCCTGGCAATATCCCGCAAGGGGTACAGGTCGATCAAACGCCTCAGGACAACCCCGATCCACGCCGGGGATGTTCTCCTGCTTCAGGGTACGCCGGAGGCCCTGTCAGACTTCGCCTCCCAGTACGACTGCCTCCCTCTGGCGGCGAGAGACATCAGGGTCCCAAGGAAGGGGGAGGTCTTCGCGGCATCCACAGTGATGGCGGTATCGGTGGCGCTGGCGGCTTTCGGCGTTGTCCCCGCCGCCGTGGCCTTTGCGGCTGGCGCCCTGGCAATGGTCCTTTTCAGGATCGTACCTCTCCGCTCCGTCTACACCGCCGTGGACTGGCCGGTGGTGATCCTCCTGGCGGCCATGCTCCCCGTGGCAGGAGCCATGGCATCCACCGGTGTGGCGGACCTGATCGCCCGGTCCCTGCTGGTTACCGTAGCAAGGGGTAAGGCCGTAGCCGCCCTTGCCGTTATCCTGGCCTCGACAATGGTCCTGACGGACTTCATGAACAACGCCGCCACCGCAGCTGTTATGGCGCCCATATCGATGAGCGTCGCCCTCCAGCTGGGTGTGAACCCCGACACTTTCCTGATGGCCGTGGCCATAGGCGCCTCATGCGCCTTCCTTACACCCATCGGGCACCAGAACAACACCCTGATCCTGGGACCGGGGGGGTTCTCCTTCAGCGACTACTGGAAAATGGGACTCCCGACAGACCTGCTGGTGATACTGGCCGCTGTACCGATGCTCACGCTGGTCTGGCCGCTTTAGCCAGACCGGACCTAGCCGACCTCATCGGCGCTATGGATGAAGGCCTTGATACCGGCCTTTCTGACGTAGGGCTCCTCCCTGAAGGTTTTGTAGCGCTCGATAACCCCGTCGATAGTCCCTTCGGAGCCGAAGATCATTAAGACCCAGTTCCGTCCGGGGAAAACGGCATCACCCCAGTGGGTCTTGTTCCCAACGTTATCCTTTCCCAGCACATCCCGCCAGACGGTGTACCCCTCCACACCGTCCCTGTCGAGCACCCTTTCCATGAGGTCTTCTCCTATGCTTTCATTGCAAATGATCCATAGCATCTTCATGATCGAGCAGCCTCCCTGGCCTCCACGAACCTGGGCTGTTTTCTGATCTTCTCTTCGACAATGCTGTAGACAACAGGGACCAGGAGCATGGTCACAAGCATGGAGACAAGGAGACCACCCATGACCGAGACCGCCAGGGGGCGCCAAATCTCCGCTCCCTGCCCACGGCTTAAAGCCATGGGCAGCATTCCGAAGAAGGTTGTCAGGGTGGTCATGAAGGCCGGCCTGAGACGCCTTCGTCCCGCCTCGGCTATGGCGTCCCTGAGACGGGCACCCCTGGCCCTGACCAGGTTGATGTAATCCACCAGCACTATAGCTATATTGACCACGATACCCACGAGCATGATGATCCCCAGCAGGGCCTGCATGGATATGTAGAGCCCCGTCACGAGGAAGGCGAAGACCACTCCCGTTAGAGCAAAGGGAATGCTGAAGAGGATGACGAAGGGATCCAGGTAGGCCTCGTACTGACCCGCCATGACCATGTAGACAAGCATTATGCCGAGCAAGACCAGAAGTCCCATCTGCTGGAAGGCATCCTGCTGTTCCCGGATCTGGCCTCCAAAGGATACCCTGACACCCTCGGGGATCTCCATGGCCTCTACCATCCTCCTGGCATCGACGGTCACCTCTCCCAGAGAACGCCCGTGAACGTTGGCGCCGACGGTGACGTACCTCTGCCTGTTCTTGCGCTCGATCTGCGGCGGGCCAACCTCATCCTTCATCATCGCCACAGAAGAAAGCCGGACAGGAGCCCCCGATCCTGATGGCACGGTCAACCTGCCGAATATCTCCCTGTTGTTCCTCTGTTCTCCTCTGAGCCTCACCCTGATGGGGAAGTCGTTCTCCCCCTCCCAGAAGGATTCGCTGGTCTCGTAACCGGCGAAATAGATCCTCGCCGTACGTGAGATCGCGGCGGTGTTCACGCCCAGGTGGGCAGCTTTTTCCCTGTCGGGTTCCACCCATAGTTCCGGCCGGTCCTGCCTGCGGCTGACAGAGATGTCCGCCGTGCCGGGTATCTCGGCAAGCCCCGACGCGATCATCTCCGCAACCCCAGTCACCTGTTTCAGGTCGTCGCCATAGATTTCTATATCCAGCGGCTTTGAGCCCATGAACATCGCCTTGATCGGAGAACTGACCAGCACGGTCATATCCTCGATGCCCGGCTTGGTACGGATCCAGTTCCGGATATCGTTGGCTATTTCGAAGGCGGACCTGTCCCTTTCGTTCTTGTCCACAAGCTTGATCCCTATGGTGCCGATGTTGGGTCCGGCCTGCTGACCTACTGCGACGGAGAAGCCCCCCTCCTCCATTCCGTCCATTCCGAAGACCAGTTGAGCCTCGGGAATGGTCTCCTGGCAGTAGGAGACCACCTCCCTGACCAGTTCATCGGTTACCTCCAGCCTGGTACCCTCGGGAAGGGAGAAGGTTATGGAGATGTCTCCCGTGTCCGGATCCGGGGTAAGTTCAGTGCCGATGGTGCGGAACCCCAGGAAGGTGAGAAGGAGCAACAGAAGAGCCGATGCGATGACCTTCTTTCGGTTCTCAAGACCCCAGACCAGCATGGATGAATAGATATCCTCCATGGCGGAGAAGAATCTCTCAGTGACCTGGTGTATCCCCAGTTTTCCCGGCTCCCGCCCGAAGAACTTGCTCGCCATCATGGGAATGAAGGTAAGGCTCACGAAGAGCGATGCCGATACGGCCAGCACCATGACAACCGTGAGGGCCGAGAAGAAAACACCTACCAGTCCGGATAAAAAGGCCAGGGGCAGGAGAACCACTATGGTCGTCAGCGTCGAAGCGAACAATGCAGAGCCGATCTCGCTGGCTCCCAGGACCGCCGCGACCCGGCGTCGGCTGCCCTGCTCTATGTGGAAGATGATCTGGTCGGTGGCGACGATAGCGTTGTCCACGACCATACCGCTCGCCATGGCGAGAGCCGAGAGGGTAAATATGTTTATCGTGTAGTCAAGACGCCCCATGGCGATGAAGGTGATGATCAGCGAGAAGGGTATGGCCCCGGCCACGATCAGTGATGCCCTGAATCTCTTCAGGAACGCCCAGGTGACGAGAAAGACCAGCGCGATCCCCGCCATCAGGGACCTTCCGAGGTTGGATATGGCGTTCATGATAAAGTCGGCGGTGTTCATGACCACCTCGTACTCAACGTCAGAGGGGAAGCTCTCCTCCCTGAGAGAGGCCAGCCTGTCCAGTACCATCCGGGAGACCTCGATGGTGTTGGCGTCACTGTTCTTCATTATTATCATTACGACGGCGGCCTTGTCGCCCTGCCAGCCGTTCATGGTCAACTCCCTGTATCCGTCCCTTACTTCGGCGATGTCGCCGATCTTGACGGGGTTGCCCTTATGGATCCCCACGATGGTGTTCCTTATCTCCTCCACCGATGAGAACCTGCCCGGCACCCTGATGAAATATTCCGTCTGTCCTTCTTTCAGGGAACCGGCAGGGATATTTAGGTTCTCCCTCTCGAGAACGCCTGCTATGGTATCGGGTGACAAACGGAAGGCCTCGAGCCTGTCGACATCGAGGAGGACCTGGATCTCCCTTCCGACGCCTCCGAAGACGAGGACCTGGCCTACTCCCGGAACCCTGGACAGCTCCTCGACGACGTTCTTGTCAACGAAGTGGGAGAGCCCCTGGTAGGACCTTTCGGCGGTCATGGTGACCTCCACGACGGGGATAGTCCCCGACGTTATCCTGAGGACAACCGACTCCTCCGCATCGGAGGGAAGTTCCCTCTTGGCAAAGTTGACGGCATCCCTCACGTCCCCGGCCCGGACGTTCAGATCCACACCCCATTTGAACTTAACCGAGACCACAGAGATGTTGTCGATGGACTTGGAGATTATATCGTCCACCCCCTCCAGCATGGAGAGGCTGTTCTCCATAACCTTCGTTATCCTCTGCTCCACATCGCTCGCCGAGGCTCCGGGCCAGGGGGTTATCACTGTCATGACGGGCGGCTCGATCTTCGGCAGAAGATCGAGCTGCAGGTTGAGGAAAGATATGGAACCTATGACCAGGACGGCGAGAAAGACCATCAAGGTCATAATGGGGCGTTTGACGGAGATCTCGGGGAGCTTCACCTTCTGTACACCTCTATCCTGGTCCCGTCCCTGATATTCCTGGACCTGGTGGTGATCACTTCTTCGCCGGGCTCAAGACCTTCGGTGACCTCTACGAAACCCTCCTGTTCCAGTCCGGTGACAATGATGCGAAGAACGGCCTTGCCTTCTTCTGCAACGTAGCACGCAGTCTCGCCGGTACCAGCCAGGCGGCTGACAGCCTCACGGGGGAGCACCATGGCCTTTCTCCCGCCGGAGGTTATCCTGGCCCTGGCGAACATTCCGGGCAGGATGGTCCCTTCGGAGGGTAAGGTCACCTCTACCTTACCCGTACGGGTTGCGGGATCTATGACGGGGGAGATATTGGAGACAACGGCCTCGAACTCCCTTTCCGGGATGGCATCCACCGAGAGAATGACCCTGTCTCCGATACCTATGTCCGGGAACTGCCTTTCGGGGACGGCACCCACGGCCTTTACTCTGTCCTGCCTGAAGATAAGGAAGGCCGGCCCCTGCGCGGCCGTATCGCCGGGGTCGATGGAACGCCTTGCCACAATGCCATCCGTCGGAGCTGTTATGGTATGATAGCTGCTCATTATCCTGGCCTGCTCGTAGGCGGATCTTGCCTGCATGTAACGAGCTCTGGCCTGGTCTGCAGCCTGTCTGCTTACCACTTCATCCTCGTATAGGGACTGGTAGCGTTCGTGGTCGGCTGCTGCGGTCTCGAAAAAGGTCCTGGCCTCATCGAGCTGCTGTCTGATCAGGCTGGTGTCGAGGGATGCCAGTGGCTGCCCCTTCCTGACCCTGTCCCCTTCGGAGACGAATACCTCCAGAACGGTCCTCCCGGGAACCTTGGGAACGACGGCCGACTGCTCCTCGGGCATGATGCTGGCGGTAAACTCCACAACCTCGGCAAGGTCCATCTCCCGGAGTGAGACGGTTTCCACCCTTGCGATCTCCTCTTCGGGGAGAGCGCTCTTGACCTGTTTCTGCTGATACCCCCTGAAAACGATAAGTCCTGCGAAGATCGCAACAATTAATATCAGAACCAGCGTCTTTCTCATGTCTATCACCTTTTATCCCCGAGGGTCTTTTGTTCCTCACCAAGTGCCAGTTTCATGTCGGACCAGGCCTTCAACGCGTCGTAGACGGCGTCGACGAGCTGGGTTCTCGATCCGGAGAGGGCCACCCTGGCGTCGAGTACGTCGATGCTAGTCCCCACCTGGGCCGAGTACCTTGCCACAGCCATTCGGTGATCCTCCTCCGCGAGGGTCACCTGTGACCTGGCAACCTCCAGGCGCTGCAGGGCCGATCGGAGATCGAGGGAAGCTACCGATACCTCCAGGTCCACCTGGTGCTTCATGTCCTCCACCCGCTGCAAAAGTTCGTCAGCCAGAGCAAGGGCTTCATCCTTTCGGGCCTTTGACTTGCCTCCATCGTAGAGTTTCCATTCCGCCACAATGGAGATCTTCCAGTCGTCCATTGCGTCGGGGTAGAAGGTCTGCCCCACCGATAAGGCGTCTCCCTGGAAATAAACCGAGGGCCCCTTCTCTCCCACGGCCGCTGCGGCCATGGACCTTGCCGATCGCACCGAAGACTCGAGAGCCCTGAACTCGGGGCGGTTTGCCAGGGCTGCTGTAACAGGGTCCAGAGGCATTTCGATGGAGCCCGGCTCACTCCGCGGTTCGGGGAGCCGGTACCTGCCTCTGATGGTCGTGCCGACAGACCTTTCAAGAGCGCTGAAAGCGACCTCTATGCCGCTCTCCGCCCGGATAAGGTTAAGCTCCGCTTCGGAGACGGCCACTTCAACCCTCAGGAGCTCGTTCTTTGCCACTATTCCGTTCCTGTAGAGGGCCTCGACCCTCCTCCTGTGCTCCTGTGCCAGCTCATAGGCCTCTTCGGCCACGGAGGCCCTGGCCCGAGTCCTCTGGAGTTCGAAGAAAGCGTTCCTTGACGCGTGGGCAACGAGCTGGGCCGTCCTCTGCGATTCGGCCCTTACCGCATCGACGGAGAGTTCGGCGGCACGGATGCTGTTCTCCACAGCACCGCTACTGTAGATGAGCCAGGAGAGGGAAAGGGCCGTCCTCCAGGTCTTGCGGAATCCACCAAGAGCATAACCTTCAAGGAATGGATCATTGGTCACCAAAGGGTATTGAGGATCGCTGTAGGTCTCCTGGTAAAGAGCGGAGACCGAAAGTACGGGAGCCTTCCCTGAGGATGCCCCCCTTGCCCTGGCTCTTGCCTGTTCAACTCTCTTGTCGGCGATAGTTATCTGGGGGTTGTTCTCCATCGCAAGTGATACCACCAGGGCCTCGTCCAGCAGGAGCCCCGTATCGGCCCATGCCCTTCTTCCCAGGGCGATCACCAGATGGGATAACATCACAAAAATAATTGCAAGGTATCTTCTTTGCCGCGTCATCTTTAAACCTCGCTTTTGAAATCGAAACGGCTTATGGCGAACCGCCAGCACTCCTTCGCCGAATCAAGATCCAGACGGAAACCCATCTCCATGATTATTCCGTGCATAAGGAACCGCAGGGTCATAAGGAATTTATCGTAGAGGTTTCTGGTTTCGCTGTTGCGGAAGGCCGGTATGGCCTCCCGGGCAACAGGCCACAGTTTCTCCTGAATTGAATTCAGGAGGTCCCCCGCGATATCAGAAAGTTCCCTGCCCTCTTCTCCACCTCTGAGCCTCTCTATTAAAAGCGTGAAAAAGAGCAGGCGCATCTCCGGATCACCCCAGAGCATGTCGATAATTCGCTCTCCTCGAAGGGTGACGAAGGCATTTACGTCTTTCTCGGCTTCCGAGGGGCCATCAACGTAGTTCTGAATGATACTTTCAACCTCTTTCTTGAGGACTGCTGCAAAAAGCTCCCCCTTGCTCCTGAAATGCCAATAAAGGGCCCCCTTGCTCAAGGATGCGTCCTTGACTATGGACTCCATGCTGGTCCCGTGGAAACCCTTTCTCGCGAAATGGCTACGGGCTACTTGCATTATTTTCTCCCTTGTCTCCAAAGGATCGGACATCCCATCTCCTCCAGACCGAACAGGCTGCAGAACAGCAAGGAGGCTATCACAGACCGACCGGTCTGTCAATCCAGAACCGTAAGCGTGAGTCGAAAACCGCAACAAAAAGGCCGGAGGCATTTTCGCTTCCGGCACTGTGAATTCATCTTGTGGATCCATGAACCATACCTTTCGGTTTTTCCCTTCATCGTCCACTGTTTACACCCTTGATCTTAAGGCCCACGTTTTACGAATCACGCATCACGGGGTCTTTACCCTACTCCGAGCACTCGGCGGGCGATCTCGAAGTAGACCAGGAGTCCCACCACGTCGACGGTGGTCGTTATGAAGGGGCCTGACATGACCGCCGGGTCGATCCTTACTGCCCTCGCTATTACCGGAAGAGCCACCCCGGCAAGGTTGCCCAGCATGACCACCGAGATAAGGGCAAAGGCCACCACCAGCGCCACGCTCGGCCCTGTTCCGAGCATGTAGGCCCTCCCAATGGCCAGAAGCCCCAGAGGGATCCCCAACAGAAGCCCTGTCAGTATCTCCCTCAGGAATATATGGCCCAGGTTCTTCCAGTCTATGTCCCCCAGCGTTATTCCGCGTATCATAAGAGTGGCCGACTGCATACCGGCGTTCCCCCCGGTACCTATCAGCAGCGGGATGAAGAAGGTCAGGGCCACCACGCTCTCGATGGTAACCGAATATCTCTTGAGAACCGAAGAGCTTATCGCCTGGGCCATGATGCATATGACCAGCCAGAGAAGGCGCTTCCTCGCAAGTGTGAAGACCCCCGTATCAAGGTACCTCTCCTCTATGGGCTGTATACCGGCCATGCGTTCGAAGTCCTCGGTGGCCTCCTCCTCGACAATGTCAAGAACGTCATCAAAGGTTACTATCCCCACAAGACGGTTCTCAAGGTCCACCACAGGGATCACGTGAAGGTCGTAGCGCGACATCACCTGGGCCAGCTTCTCCTGGTCCGTCTGCGTCGTAACGAACACCGGGTCATCGTCCATCAGGTCCGATATGGGCGTCTCGGGCTGCGCCAGTATTATGTCCTCCAGGTCCACGACCCCACGAAGGTGGCGCTCACCGTCCATCACAAAACAGCTGTATATGGTCTCCTTGCTCCGAGCCTCCCTCCGTATGTGCTGCAGCGCCTCCGTCACCGTCATCGAGGCCTTCAGCCCTATGTACTCTGCCGTCATGATCCTGCCGGCAGAATCCTCGGGGTAGTTCAGAAGCCGGTTCGCCAGCTTCCTCTCCTCGGGAGAAAGGTGCTGCATCAGCTTCTTAACCGTCTTCGCCGGAAGTTCGTCAAGAAGGGCCGTACGGTCATCATCGGACATCTCCTCGATGATCTCGGCCGCCTCTTTCTCGGTGAAGCTGTCAAGAAGCTCCTCTCTCTCCGCTCCCTCCATGTGCTCGAACACCTCGATGGCAAGGTCCTTCGGCAACAGACGGAATATGAGGACCCTCTTGGCTCGGGGCGCCTCCACCAGCATCTCGCCTATGTCGGCAGGCTCCATCGTAGACAGTGCCTCCTTGGTCTCCGGGAACCTGTGTTCCGACATGAGGTCCTCTATCTGGCTGTAAAGACGGTCCAGTCTCTCTTTCATGGCTGATTCACCCCCGTTCGGCCTGACCAGGAACAACAACCGGCACCACCCCAACCTCCCTAAGTTACCGGGGGTCGATACGCGGGTACCCCTTGGTCTCTCTGGTATTTGCCTTTTCTCTGTTCTGAGGGTGATCAGTTCGGCTGGAAGGATATCCTGCTGCCGGGAGGAGTTATGAGGAAAAAGTGCGGCTTCCTAACCGTGCCCGGAGATCACCCTCTCTTCTGCGGTACAATCGTCTTGGGAACCGGTACTATGGCACTCTTCCATTTTCATCTCCTTCGTTCCTGTCGCATGGACCTGCAATTTCATCCTATACTCGGCAGACAGCGCGGTCAACAGGAAAAAAAGGACGCCCGCCTTAAGGCGGGCGTCCTGATCTATCTGTTGCAGGCAAAACCGCGGTAAATTAACGCTTCGAGTACTGCCTCTTTCCGCGGGCGCCTTTCTGGCCGAATTTTTTCCTCTCAACCATCCTGGGGTCCCTGGTAAGGAGCCCGAACTTCCTGAGTGTCGGTTTAAGCTCGGGGTTCATCTTGAGCAGAGCCCTTGCGAGGCCCAGCCTGACAGCACCTGACTGCCCGGTCAGACCGCCTCCGCTGGCATTAACGAAGACATCGACCTTGCCCTCAAGTCCCGACGCCCTCAGCGCCTCGAAGGCCTGTGTCTGCCATACGCCACGAGGGAAGTATTCATCGGCAGGGCGCTCGTTGACCTTCAGGGTCCCGTTTCCGGAACGCACCCTCACCCTTGCAAGGGAGGCCTTGCGTCTCCCAGTACCCCAGTAATATTCGGTTCGCTTCATCTTCTTTTCCCTCCCTTCCCTGTGGCGTTCCTAGATCTCTATCGGCTCCGGCTTCTGAGCTGTATGCGGGTGTTCTGGACCGGCGTAGACCTTAAGTTTCTTCTCAAAGTGCAAACGGTTCTTGGGAAGCATTCCCTTGACGACCCTCTCAAAAAGGCGGTCGGGGTACTTCTCCATGAAGGTGCCGTAAGAGGTTGCCTTCAGCCCGCCCTTGTATCCGCTGTGGCGATAGACGTACTTCCTCTCAAGTTTCCTCCCCGTTATCTTTATCTTGTCGGCGTTGATGACGATCACGAAATCGCCGGTATCCACGTGGGGAGTATAGGTTGGCTTGTTCTTGCCCTGGAGGATCATGGCAACCTGGGCGGCCAGCCTTCCGAGCACCTTGTCGGTGGCGTCAACGACGAACCATTTTCTCTCTACCTGTTCCTTCTTTGCCATGTAGGTTGAATTTACAGCCATTTCTTGTGTTCCTCTCCTTATCGCCACGCCGCCGGAAGCAGCGGACACAATAATTTACCTTCCCTGCAGACACCGCAAAAACGCAGAGCGGTGCTTATTCTATCTAAGCGCCCCGTGGGTGTCAAGGACGACTGATGCCGGAACCTTTCAGAGAATCCTTTCGAGGAAGGGGTTCTCTGTTATGCCTGGGATCCTCCCCCTCTTGGCCAGAGGTTTGCCGTCTACCACCTTGATATCCATTGTCATATCTCTCGGTGCCGCATGGGCAATATAACTCCCGACACCGAAGGATGCGGCGCCCGCCTCGGAAAGGACCTTTATCCTTTCGGGGTTGATCCCGCCCGATACGATAATATCCACATGGGAGGCACCGGCCATGTCCAGCCTATGGCGAACCTCACGGACCAGTTCCGGCGTCACTCCTCCCCGCTCCGAGGGGGTGTCGAGCCTGACCCCCGATAGCCTTTTCCCCAATTCCGACGCTATCCTGAGCGATTCCTCGGCCTCATCATGAAAGGTATCCACAAGGATGATCCGGGGCTCCCCATCGGGGAGAAAGTCATCGTAGACCTTCGCTATCTGGAGTGTGTCGCCTGCAAGAAGTATTGCGGCGTGAGGGATGGTACCCCTGGGCTCTATTCCTGCAAGCTTCGCTCCAAGAATGCAGCTGGCGCCCACACAGCCTCCGGCTACAACAGCAGCCCTCTCCATTACCGACGAGACGGCGGGGTGAACATGCCTTGCGCCGAAGGAGAGTACGGGCCTGCCTCCCGCGGCATCCACGCATTCTCTGGCAGCGGTGGCCCAACCCGTCGAACTGGCAAGCATTCCCAGGATCACCGTCTCGTACATGCCAAAGGCCGAGTAGGGACCGCTGATCCTGGTCACTACCTCCCTGGGGCTGAAGGTGTCTCCTTCCTTGAGGGAGAGGATCTCCACGCCGGAACCTTCCAGGAGCCTGACCACCTCGGAGATCCCGGCGAACACTCCGCCGTGCCTGGCGAAGATCTCCGCGACCACAGGTACGTCCAGCCTTCCACAGGCATCGAGGATATCCCTGGTCTTGACGAAATAGACGTCGGTGGTCTTGCCGGACAGGATCTCCTCGTGGGTCGCACTCAAGAGCCTTGCCGTCCCTGGCTCAAAGGCGGCCACGTCGGAGAGCCTGTTGAGTCTCGGGGAGTCCATCGCCCTCACCCCGGGATCAGGACATGAGAACCAGGATCAATGATGTTACCAGGAAGACGGCCATTAGAACGATTGTCGCCTTGGTGAGGACGGAGAACCTCTGCCACTGTCCCCCTGCGGCATCGGCCTGGGTCCCGCCTCCGAAAACACCGGTGAAGCCGCCCTGCTTGCGCTGCTGCATGAGGATAACCGCCATCACCGAGATCGAAACGATCACGTGAACGACCGTGAGGAAAACCTTCACGCCTTGCACCTCCCAGATGATTCTTGGCCTGAAACGAAGATTTATTCTACCACACAACCGCCTGTCAGCATACGGGAAAGGGCTCTTGCAGCTACAGACCTGTGGGATATTCTCGATTTTACCGTTGGCCCGAGAACTGCAAGCGTTTCGTTGTAACCTTGAGGCACGAAGAGGGGATCGTAGCCGAAACCGTAGATCCCCGAGGGCTCCACGGCTATGCTGCCGTAGCAGGAACCTCCGGCAAGGAGCCATATACCCCTTTCAGGGAAGAAAAGCGCCAGGGCTGCCACGAATCGGGCTCTCCTTTCAGAGATCCCTTCCATCTTGCCAAGAAGCCATTGGATCCTCGCTGCATCGTCTGGGGCGACCCTTGCCGACATCACTCCCGGCCCCCAATTGAGGGAGCTGACCTCTAGCCCGCTGTCATCGGCCAGGGCAGGCCTGCCAAGGGCCAATGACCATGCCAGGGCCTTGATGACAGCGTTGCCGGCGTAGGTATCCCTGTCCTCGTCGACTTCAGGAACTTCCCCTGCACCGGCAAGGTCGGGGCCGAAGAGAAGATCGACACCCGCGGGGGCCAGGAGAGAGCTCATCTCGAGGTGCTTATTTCTGTTCCAGCTGGCGAATACGATCCCTGGCAACTGCCAGTTCCCTCTCTTCTTCCCCGGTGAACCCCAGGGCACTTTTCTGGATATCTATCAGGGATGAAATACCACTTCCGGCCAGATCCAGCATCTCAACCAGCTCTTTTCTGGAGAAGACATCCCCTTCGGCGGTCCCCTGCACCTCTATGAAGTCGCCGAATTCGTTCATGACGATGTTGAAGTCCACCTCGGCCCGGCTGTCCTCTCCGTAACAGAGGTCCGCGACAATTTCACCGTCAACCTTGCCTACGCTCAGGGCGGCCACGAAGCACTTCAATGGTATCGTATCGACGCACCTCCTGGCGAAAAGCCACCTGAGGGCGTCCACCAGGGCCACGAAACCTCCGGTAATGGCGGCAGTCCTGGTCCCACCGTCGGCCTGGAGCACATCGCAGTCGATCCAGACTGTGCGCTCTCCCAGAAGTTCCAGGGCTGTACCTGCCCTCAGGGACCGGCCGATAAGCCTCTGGATCTCGTGGCTCCTGCCGCTGATGCCCCCCCTGACGCTGTCCCGGGGAGTCCTGATCTCGGTGGACCTGGGCAGCATCGAGTATTCGGCTGTCACCCAGCCTTTGCCGCTCCCCCTCAGGAACAGGGGCACCTTCTCCTCCACCGAGGCCGTACAGAGTACCCTTGTCGCTCCGAAATCCACCAGGGCCGACCCCTCGGCGAACCTGCTGCACCGTCTCAAGATGGAGATCTCTCTGAGGTCGCCGGGGGCACGCCCGTCGATCCTTGATCCCCTACCCTCTTCAGTCGCCCGGGTCATGAGGTTTTCAGCTGCCAGGGCATTGTAAGGTCCACGGGGGTCTTGAGCTCCGGGTCCTTGCCGTTTATCAGGATGCGGACCCTGGTGACGGGCGAGAAGTTCTGTACTATGGTCCTTACGAGGGACGTCATGATCAGCGCGCCCTTTTCACCGGGAAGGTTCTGGACCGCCCTGACAAAGGGGTCGTTAAGGTCCAGGTAGAGGAGATCGCCGTTACGGAAAACGTGAAGGACCCGGACCTGTTCAGAGATGGTGTTCTCAGCCCTCATGGTCTCCAGAAGACCGGAGATGACGGTCTTGACATCATCCTCAAGGATCCCGGGGACAAGGGAGACCGTCTCCCCTTCAAGAACATCTCCCCTGGGGACGAACACCTCGAAACCCGATCTTCTAACTGCAAGACCGGTGGGGTCTGAAGTATCCTCCGCTACCCTTCTTGCCTCGTCGGGGTCGCTCACCACGTTGTGCTGCCCGATTATCTGTTTCTTGTCCAGGTATTTCAGGGTCAGCGAAGTTCCCCAGTAACCGCCGGCGAAAAGGAGCACCAGAACGGAGATCCAGGCAACGATACGAAGGACCAGCGGAGCCTTGTCCCCGTCGTCATCATCCTCGTCCTCGTCATAGAGGTCGTCCACTTCGTCATCTTCAAAAAGAGGCCGAGGAGCCCTTTTCTCCCAATCCCGGAAATCCGGCATAGCATTCCCCTCCGATCGCAATTTGTCTTTTCAGGGCGCTGGACAGCGCCTAATTGTATTCGCTCGTTTTAAGGAATTCCACAATCCCCGAAGAGAGAGCCTCGGCGATCTGCTTCTGGTAGCTGGGGTTCTTGAGCTTCGCAGCTTCCGCCCTGTTGGTCAGAAAACCCATCTCTACCAGCACCGATGGCATCGCCGCTCCCCTGAGAACGTAGAACGGAGCCTGCGCGACCCTCCTCATGGGAAGCTTCCTCGATTTTCCCTTCCTGAAAAGGATCTCCGCAAAGGAGGTGCTCTCCTCTATCTTCACGTTCTGCTGCATGTCTCCCAGGATCTTTAGCAGAGTCCGTGTCCTCTTGTCCGCGGCCTCGCTGCTCTCCAGGCCTCCCTCGACCAGCTCCCTGTTCTCTATCAGGGCCAGTTCCATGGCATGCTTGTCGCTGGGCAAAGCCATCAGGTATATTTCTACACCCTCGGCTGTCCTCCCCTTGGGCAGGGCGTTGCAGTGAAGACTGACGAAGACGTCGGCGTCCTCCTTTACAGCTATGTTCGTTCTCTGAGAGAGCTGCAGGTATACATCGGTGCTCCTCGTGAGGACCACCCTCAGACCTTCCTTTTTAAGGATATCCGACATGAGCCTGGCCACACGGAGATTAATATCCTTCTCCCTGATCCCGTTGGCAACGGCACCCGGGTCCTTTCCACCGTGCCCTGCATCGATCACTACCGACTTCGCCCCGCCGGGGGATCTTCCAGAGGGCTGTACTGGCTGGGGAAGGGGCTGGAACGCCTCTTCGGGGGGTTCTTCCTCGACAATGGTCCCTTCGGGGGGAGCAGTCCAGGGGGAGTAGGGGACCGGCGAGGTCCCGAGGGGCCTCGGGTCGTAGAAGTCGATAACCTGCCGGAAGGGTGTTTCCAGGGAGAAGTACCTCACCGTCGAGGCGTTATGCCTGAAGCCAAGTACCACACGGTCCCCGAACTGTGTCACCGAAAGCCCGATCTCCGAAGGGTAGGGAGAGACAGTACCGGAGGTGCCTCTGGACATAAGTCCGGGTATGGTGACCGTCACCGACCCTGACCCCGGTTCGACCTTCAGGGGGACCGGGGCCGAAAGGTCAAGAACAACCCTCAGTCCAAAGTCCTGTTGCCCCCACCGGATGGACTTCACTGTCGCCGAGGAGGCTGATGCGGGACCGGGGAGAGGGGTTACCGGCGTCTGCGGCTTCTGGACCGAAGGCCCATTCCCCGGTGCCGGATACTGTGTCTGTCGGGGCTGGTAACCCTCCCCTCTCCAGGAGAGTCCACCACTGCCGGAACCGGATATCCTCCCTGCCAGGGTGAGAGCGCAATCAGGGTCTACCCACCAGTGTCCACCCTCACGGAGGACCTCGTGCATGAACGGAATTATCTCACCCCTGTACATGGCTGCCGCCGCTCCGGGAAAGACCTGGAGCGAACCCCCGGGACCCTTAAGGATCAGGTTGCCCCCCTTCTCCTCCGAGGAGAGGCCAAGCAGTTCCATGACCGGGTCCAGCGCCACCAGGCTGTGACCCGCCCGGGAAAGGACGGGGACCTTGCCGATGGGTTCGCCGTCACGGAGCAGCTCCCACCCTTCCTGCGCCGGGAGGGGGCCGCAGGCAAGGGCCAGGAGCAAGACCGCTGTCACAAGGACAGGGGATAGTATCCTAGGTGCCCGCCATAGAGACATCTCTTACCACCATTGTGCACCCCCCGATATCGCCGAAGAAGCGCAGATCGTTCCCTACCTCTGAAATGGATGAAAGAAGGTTTATCAGGTTCCCGGCCATGGTCATGCCAGCCACGGGCTTTCCGGGTTGACCTGTCGGGCCTATCAGGGCCCCCTTGACCCCCAGGGATAGATCGCCGCTTACGGGATCTATCGTGTGGACCCCCATGAGCTCCGTTACAAGGATCCCACCGCTGCAGTCTTTCAGTATCTGCCGGGGGCTTCTCTCTCCGGGAACGACGAAAAGGTTGGAAAACCCCACCTCCGGGATACTGCCCGGTGACCTGGAGGCGTTGCCCGTGGAAGCCACCTTGAACTTACGGGCATACTTCAGGTTGTAGAGAAAGGATGACACTACCCCATGGTCCATCAGTACCGTTCTTCCCGATGGGACCCCCTCCCCGTCCCAGGGAGATGTCCCCACCCCCCAGGGGATGGTCCCGTCATCGACAAGGGTAAGACAGTCGCTGCCGATCTTGTCCCCCATCCTGTTCTTCAGCATGGACCGGTTCTTGAAGACCGCCGAGGCAAGGAAAAGCTCTCCCGCGGACTCCACCAGGGAGGCAGCAGCCTCAGGATCCAGCACAACATCGTAGACCCCGGTCGCGGCCGCTTCTCCCCCAAGGATGAGGGTGCCTCTCTCGACCGCCTCACGGGCAACCGCGCTGTGATCCACATCCCCGATCCTCCTGCTCTCGGCGGAGGCACCGGTCATCTCGAAGGCACCGCCGTCGGACATGACCACAGTCACTGAACAGGCGGCGTAGGTATCGTCGTACCATCCCAGGAAACCCTCGCTTGAGGCGTACATCGTACTCCCCGAACCGTCAGCCCAGGATGTATCCCTTACGGAGACGACCCTGCTGTCAGTCCCGGAAGCCAGTTCGTACATCTGCCGGCAGCGCTCTTGCCTTTCAGGGTGCTGCACTTCCAGAATCCCGGGGTCAAAGATCATCAAGCCCGAAGCATCGGGTACCTCGCCGTCATAGAGCACGACATCGGGTTCGGGTTCCGAGGCCCTGCAGTTCTGGAGACACACGTCTATCAGCTTCCCGATGGCATCCTTCGAAAGGTTATCCGTATCGGCCACTCCCTGCCGCCCTTGTACGT
Organism: Synergistaceae bacterium; assembly: GCA_012729145.1. Lineage (GTDB taxonomy): Bacteria > Synergistota > Synergistia > Synergistales > Thermovirgaceae > 58-81. The sequence goes on from JAAYDT010000103.1 coordinate 17,680, forward strand.
CCACTGTGCGGCAGCCTATCCTGAAAGAAGAACCCCGAATGTCCCTTTCAGGGGATCCGTCCCTGAGGGAGAATTCCGATGAACTCCCCGAGTAGAAGAGGACATCAGCCATCCTGGCCCCCCTTCGCAGGGAGGTTTCGATCATCCAGCTGGCTATGGATCCTATCTCCTGCCGGGAAGGGGTGTGACTCATCAGGAGGCCTTCAACTCCTCCAGTATCGTTCTTCCGGCCAGGTCCACCTCTCCTTTCGTAACCCCGAAATGGGTCACCAGCCTGAACCTTCTCTCGGAGACAGCGCCGAAGAGGACACCCCTGGCCGAGCACCTCCGTGACAGCTCGGCCGCGTCGGGCCCGTCGGGGCCCAGTTGGACATATACCATGTTGGTAGGCTTGCTCACAGATTCGACGTCAACGCCTCCTGCAAGGAGCATCGCTGACAGCATGGCAGCGTTATCGTGGTCCTCGGAAAGTCTTCCGGTCATCTTCTCCAGTGCTATCAGCCCTGCCGCAGCAAGAACCCCGGCCTGTCTCAGACCTCCGCCGAGCCTTTTTCTCCAGTGCCTCGCCCTTGATATGAACTCGGCGCTTCCGCATAACATTGAGCCCACAGGTGCCCCCAACCCCTTGGAGAGGCAGAACTGGACGGAGTCCACGATCCCCGTGAACTCCTTTACGTCAACGCCCCAGGCCGCGGAGGCATTGAAGACCCTGGCGCCATCCAGATGGACAAGAAGACCACCGTTTTTTGCAGCGCTAACGGTGGCACTGAAATCCTCCGGCGATACGGCGACGCCGCCGGCCCTGTTGTGAGTGTTCTCTACACAGAGAAGACTGGCCGGAGCGAAGTGTACGTTGCTCGGCCGGCACCAGGAAGCGACCCTGTCGGGCTGGATTATCCCCCCCGAGTCTTCGGCAACAAGGGGAAGGATACCGCCAAGGGCGGAGAGCCCTCCGCCTTCATAGATATATATGTGGCTGTCGGATCCGAGAATCGCCCCGTCGCCCCGGGAGCAGTGCGTCAACAGGGCAACGAGGTTACCCTGTGTCCCGGAGGTAACGAAGAGACCTGCCTCATGACCTGTCATCCTGGCAGATTCCTCTTCGAGGCGGTTTACGGTCGGGTCCTCCCCGTAGACATCATCACCCACCTCTGCGGCAGCCATTACTGCCCTCATTTCATCGGTGGGTTTTGTTACAGTATCGCTTCGAAGATCGATAACTTTCATTAACTCAGCCCTCCTCCAGCCGTATTTCAGCAGCGGCCTTATCATTGCTTGATATAATAGCATCATTCCGTTCCTTTAAAAAAAGGGTGGTAGACATTGGGAGAGGCCGTAACGAGAGTCCTTGTCATCAGGGCGGAAAGTGATGGAAGCAGGGTATGCTTCGACGACGAAGTGTCAGTGGAAGGGAACTACCTGCTCGTAGTCAACGGCGACACCCTGGAGAAGGTGGTCGTGTCGCCCTTCGCTCTCAGGGAATGGGTCGTGGGACATCTCTTCTGTAGGGGGTCGATCTCAGGCGCCCGTGAGGTAAGGAGCTTCGAGGAACGGGATGGGAGAATAGAAGTGGAGACCGATCCTTCATCAGGAACGGAAGGAGGACCTTCGCCGGCAGAATGGACAGTGACTCCAGAGATGATCCATAACGGCGCAAGGTGGATAGCGGAAGCCCCTCGCTTTAACAGAACCGGCGGGTTCCACGCCTCGGCCCTTCTCTCCGCAACAGGGGAGAAGCTCGCACTTTTCGAGGATATCAGCCGCCACAACGCCCTGGACAAGACCATAGGATGGGGGCTGATGTCGGAGATGGATCTGGGCCGGACCATGGTCATCCAGTCGGGGAGGCTGCCGAGGGACATGGTCGCCAAGGCTGCCGCGGCCAGGATCCCCCTTCTTGGGAGCGTATCTGCACCAACCGATGCGGGTATAGCCCTGGCCAGAGAATCGGGGATCACCCTGGTAGGTTTCATCAGGGAGAAGAGGATGAACATCTATTCCTTCCCTGAAAGGATCAAGGGATAACCCCCCTAGATATTGACCCCCAGCCTGGCCCAGGGGAGCAGACCCTCATTAACGGCGACTCCCAGGTCCATCCCCGGACGGTCGATGCCGTGAAAGTCGGAGCCCGCCGTCGGGAAAAGCCCGAATCGGGAGGCTACCTTCATCCAGTAATAGATCTCTCCTGAGCCGTGATGACCAGATATGCACTCCAGGCCCCACAGGCCCAGCTCCTTCAGCCTCTCAAGAAGAGAGAAAAGGTCTTTCTCGTCCAGCCCCATCAGGCCGGGGTGTCCCAGGACCGAAACTCCTCCCGCCTCCTGGATCGCCCTCAGGCACTCTCCGGGAGAGAGCCTTGAGCTCGCCACGTAAGCTGGTCCGCCTCTCCCGATGTATCTCCTGAAAGCCGATGCGATATCAGGCACGAAACCCTTCTTCACCATGACCCTTGCTATGTGAGGCCTGGCTACCACCTCGCCACCGGATTCCGCCTCCACCTCCCCGATGCTCAAAACCAACCCGAGAGATACCAGTTTCTCCACCATAAGCGCGTTCCTCTTCCGGCGACTCTCACGAAGTCTTTCCAGCCTGTCCTGGAGCCCCCGGCTGGAGCTGTCGATCCGGTAGCCCATTATGTGAAGGGTATAGGGCGCCTCCGCGGAAAGCTCGACCCCCTCAATTCCCTGGATCCCCTCCTTTTTGCAGGCGGCCATGAACCTGACAAGACCGGCGGTGGTGTCATGGTCTGTCAAGCCGAGGACCGATACGTGTCTTCTTGCAGCCCTCCTGACCAGGGCCTCCGGCGAGAAGGTCCCGTCGCTGAACTTGCTGTGACAGTGAAGGTCCACAACTAGCATTTCTTTACACCGGCTTTCTTTTTTGATCTGTCAAAGCTTGACCTCAGGGAATCCCGGAATGGCGGATCGCCCAGGACCTTGCCCCCCAGGCGGGCAAGTACCCTTGCCCCCGAAAGGAGCTTCTTCCGGGCAAGGGGCGTAACGGTGGCGAGGGCGAACTCCCTTGAATGGAGCGCTACCGGCTTTTCCGTAATGGACAGGAAAGGGTGGACGGCCGGGCACCTGTGGGAGATGTTGCCGATGTCGCTGCTTCCCCCGTAACCCACTTCAGCGGAAGGTCTTTCTCCCTCCAGCATGAAGAGTCTTTCCAGGAGATTTTCCGCCGAATCGTTCGGAAGCATGTTCTCAAAGGAGGGTTCAAAACGGTCATGCCCCAGAAAGGAGCCTGTCGCTTTCGAGGCACCCTCGGCACATCTTTTGACCCTTCCGGCGATCCTCTCAAGGAGGTCCCTTTCGGGGGCGCGGATATACAGGTCGACCCCCGCCCCCTTGTCGTGTCTGACTATACCGTGAATGGACACTCCCTCGGGCAGATCATCCCTGATCATGTCAAGACAGTGCAGGAAGAACATAAGGGCGTCAGAAGCCTCTCCACCCTCGAAAGTGAACCTCTGGGCATCGATGGCAAGCGATCTGAAGGGGACTGCAGTGGCGTTCCCGCAGTGGATCATTGCAGCCAGGTCCACATCGTCCATGAAACCGCTCTCGGCAAGAATGACCTTGGAACCTCCGCTCTCCTCTGCCGGAGTCCCTATGACGCGGACCTCGCCTTCTATCCCGGGAAGATCGCCGAGGGCCAGCGCTGCAAGAACGCTCATGGCGCCACTAAGATTATGACCGCATCCGTGGCCAATATCGGGCAGGGCATCGTACTCCACCAGGAGGACATACTTTTGCGGCCCTGACCCCATGACCGCAAAGAAGGAGGTCTCCATCCCCTGGAAAGGCATCTGCACATTGAAACCGCCCTCTTCAAGAAGTGACGCCCACAGGGACGAAGCCAGTCTTTCGTTGTGACCCGTCTCGGGTCTGGCGAAGATACGACGGTTGATCCTCCAGGCCTTTGGTTCCCACTTGAGAAGGACCTTGTCGATATCGTCCCCTCTAATGGCTTCTGAAGAGAAAGATGTCATCACTGCCGGTCCGCTCCTTCGCCGGGAGGATCAATATTCCCATGAGGTCTTCTGACAGGAAGACTTGTTGTTTTCTCGTCGTCACCGGGTTTTCCTCGATCCTGCTATCTCTATCAGGTCCCTCAGCATGGAATAGGCCGTGTGCTTCGGACCGATACCCCCTCCGGCGACGAAGATCTCACCCAGTGTGTCCGTTAGGAAAATCACCCCGTTGGTTGCTCCGTGAACCCTTGAAAGAGGATTCGATGGCGAAAGGACTTCGGGTTTTACTGTTATGGAGACCGAACCCTCCTCTCTTTCCACCCTTGAGATCAGGCGAACGGCCCCTCCTGAACGGGCCGCTTCAAGGAGGAGTCCGGTCTTGATCTTGTTAATGCCCTGGACGTTCATGCTCTCCAGAGATACCGGCGGGGCGCCCATGAGCACCTGTGCGATTATCGAGGCCTTGACTGCGCTGTCCCATCCCTCCAGGTCAAAGGCGGGATCAGCCTCTGCGAAACCCTTCCTTCTCGCGTCGAGAAGGGCGTCATCGAAGGAAGACCCACCCACCATGAGATCAAGGATGTAGTTGGAGGTAGTGTTCATGACGCCTTCACAGGATATAATCTCCGACCCCACAAGGGAGTGCCTGGCAAAGGAGAAGAAGGGGGTCCCGCCCATTACTGCCGCTTCGAAGAGAAAGAGAGCTCCTCTTTCGGTGGCGAGATCGCTGAGTTCCCTGTAGGCAAGGAATAGAGGGCCCTTGTTGGATGTGATCACATCCTTTCCCCGCTCAAGTCCGCCCCTGATGTAGGCCTTTGGCATCTCGGGGGACTGGATGGTCGTGGAGGTGCAGATCACAAGAAGGTCGTAATCCATTTCCGAGACCATCTCGGAAGCTGAAAGGGTTGCCCGCCTCCTTCCGGAGGAAGGTGTGTCAAGCCTTCCCGTGGAAGACTCCCTCTTCAGAAGGGCTTCCACATCTATGCCGTTCGGATCTGTTGTACATCCTCTCGATCGTGTAGCTATACCCACGAAACGGCATTCGATCCCGTACTTTTCCCTGAGGACAGGGGCCTTCTCTTCGACGATCTCGCAGAACGCTCTTCCGATATTTCCGAAACCCAGTAGAAGGATCCTCAATGCCCTGTGCACCTCCTGACCGTCTTCCGTTCCTGTGATCAACGTCTATGATATCATTGCTTCTGATCTCTCAGAGAGGACGCCCCGGATAGATCCCTGGAAGGGGCATGTCCTCAGCACAAGACGAACTGCAGGGGGCCTGAAAGAGATGGGAGAGAACAAGGATACCCAGGAAATGGACTTCAGCGAAAACTACGCCAAAGCGGCTGCCAGGGTGCTGGAGTCGATCTCGAGGACCGCCCAGCTTTCATCGTTGGCGACACCGGAGATACAGGAAATGTTCGAGAACTGGCTCGAGATATTGAGCCACCAGATCCTCCGGAGCCAGGAGATCCCCGGAAGACTGGATATCCCCTCAAAGGCCGAAGAGATAGGGATCTCGTCATCATCGCTGCTGGGATTGCTCCTTTACTTGCAGAGACAGGGCAGGATATCCATTACGGAGATCCAACTGGAATCCGGATGCGGCCTTGATGAAGATATCTGCGACTGCTTCAGGGAGAGGTGATCTCCATGACCGACATTGAACTCCTCTCCGGTCGGGCCAGGCTGAAGGCAGCAAAGGCGGAGGCCGGTTTTTTTGAGCACCCTCCCGAGGACAGGATCCGCAGGTCCATTGATCACACCCTTCTTTCTGCCGGGACCACGGCCGATGACGTGGCCATCCTCTGTGACGAGGCAGTACGATTCGGTTTTGCATCGGTCTGCGTCCCTCTTAACTGCGTCACTGATGCAAGGCGTTCTCTCTCGGGGACCGAGGTCAAGGTCAGTTCAGTAGCGTCCTTTCCCCTGGGAGCCTCCCCCATACCGGTCAAGACAGCAGAGGTTCGTTGGGCCCTCGAGAACGGGGCGGAAGAGATGGATGTCGTTTTGGATATCAGGGCCGTCAGGACCGACGACAAGAGGGCGGTCCGGGAGGACCTTGCAGCCTTGCGGGACGTCTCCAGGGGGGCTGTGCTGAAGGTGATCCTGGAAATGCCCATCCTTAACGATGCCCAGGCGGTGACCGCCCTGCTGCTGGCCGAACAGGCCGGGGTGGATTACGTTAAGACCTGCACCGGGTTCGCGGGGGGGGTCACCTTCTACCATGTGGCCCTTCTCAAAACAGCCGCGTCTGACAGGGTAAGGATCAAGGCTTCCGGAGGCATTAGAACCTACGCTGCTGCGGAGATCCTCGTCGCCCTCGGGGCGGACAGGCTCGGGACATCGAAGGCGACGCAGTTTTTGACACCGTTGGCGTGAACAGGGGAACCCGTTGATC
>JAAYDT010000104.1 GCA_012729145.1 Synergistaceae bacterium
AGAAAAGCCCTCGTCCCCTCGGGTAGGCTCTGCTTCACAAAGGGCAGGTTGACAGCGTTCTCGCAGGGCTTCCCTTTCAGGGCCGCAAGCAGGTTGGAACAGGCTATCGCCGCGACCGCCGACTGGGCCTCCTCGGTGTTCGCCCCGATGTGGGGTGTAAGGATGACCCTGTCCCTGATATCCTTGGCCATGAGAGGGTTATCGGAGCGTGGCGGTTCCCCGTCAAAGACGTCGAAGGCCGCACCAGCCAGATGCCCCGAGCGTATGGCCTCTGCACATGTACCCTCATCTACCAGTCCGCCCCTGGCACAGTTGATCATGAAGGCGCCCTGTCTGCATGCCTTTATGGCTTTCCTGTCTATCATCCCCCTGGTCTCGGTGGTAAGGGGGACGTGCAGGGTGATCACCTCAGCCAGAGATAGTGCACCTTCAAGGTCTTCCATCAGGCGAACTCCGGCCCTCTCCGCCTTGGAGGGCGAGATGTAGGGGTCAAAGGCCGACACTTCCATGCCGAAGGCCCTGCAGCGAAGGGCGACCTGGGTCCCTATTCTTCCCAGTCCAATGATGAGAAGCTTTTTGCCTGAGAGTTGCCTGCCAAGGAAGAGGTTCCTCTTCCACTCTCCTGAGGTCAAAGACCGGAAAGCCTGGGGAACTTTCCGGACCAGAGACAGCATCATGGCCATGGTGTGCTCCGTCGCAGCCAGAGTGTTCCCAGTCGGAGCGTTTATTATCACAACTCCCCTGCGGCTGGCTTCGGCGAGGTCAATATTGTCCAGCCCCACACCGGCTCTCGCCGCCGCGCGCAATCTCCTGGCAGCCCCAAGCACCCCGGGGTCCAGGGGAGTCCCGCTCCTTGTGATCATACCGTCCACGTCGGTCACTTCAGCCAGGAGTTCTTCGCGGGATAGCCCGGTTCTGATCTGCAGATCCACCTCCGGGTCCTGTCGGAGCACCTCGAGACCGACCTCGGATATTTTTTCGGTGACGAGTATTTTTAACATGTTCCATCCCCCTCGCTATTCCATATATCCCAGGCTTTTTCAAGAAAGCCGTCCTTCACGTCCAGCCCGCATCTCTTTGCAGCGCCGAAGACCCCACCTGCAAGGAGGCAGATCTCGGGCCAACCTCCTGGATTATAGTGAGCTATCCGAAGGGTGGCTGAATTGTTGCCCTGACCCTGGGCAACGGTGATCCCAATCTCTTCCAGTGCCTGCTTCATGTGGCCTCCCTTTTCGGACGGTATCTCCAGAGCGGTCATGACGGGGGAACGGAAACCTTCTTCCCTGATGAAGAGTTTTAGCCCCATCTGTTCACAGGCGGCCTCGAAAGAGCGTGCCGAGCGCCTTGTCCTGGCGAACCATGACCTGTAGCCGTAGTCCTCGAGGTAGCGCAATGATGCCGCCAGGCTGTAAAAGGTACTAACCGGTGGGGTAAAGGGGTTCTGGGGCCTCCTCTTCTGAAGGAGTTTCCTGTGAAGAGGCAGGTCAAAGAAGTACGAGGTGCAGATGGTCCTTCCCGCCTTTTCCCACGCACGCTCCGAGAGGTAGACCACCGAAAGACCCGGGGGGGCGAGGAGTCCTTTCTGGGAGCAGGATGCAAGGCCGTCGATACTCCATTCCATTGGGTAACAGGGCATGGCTCCAAGAGAACTGACGGCGTCGACCAATACCAGCGGTCCCTCGGCAGGGATTTCAGAGAGAAGCTCTTCCAGGGGGTTGGCGACTCCCGTCGAGGTCTCGTTGTGGGTGAGAAGAATGGCCTCAGCCCTGGGGTGGCTCTTGAGGGCATCCCTTATCTCCTCCCTTGTGAAACCTCCTCCTCGGGGGGCGTCAACGGCAACGATCCTTGCCCCCCTGCGGGAGACGATCTCGCGAAATCGGTCCCCGAAAGTGCCGCAGGAGAAGGAGATCACTTCGCTTCCGGGTGTGACCAGGTTAGCGGTCAGGGCCTCGAGGGCCCCCGTGCCCGAACCGGGCAGAAGGATCACCGGCCCTTCCGCTTCAAGAAGACTGCCGAGACGGTTGCCTATCTCTTCCAGCAGCTGTGACCACTCCTCGCCCCGGTGACTGATCATGGGTCCGGCACCGGCCAATCTTGAACTGAGCGGAACATCCACGGGACCGGGCGTATAGAGGTGTTGCATATAGATCTCCCCCCTTCGGATAAAAAAGGCCGGGAGATCTTGCTCTCCCGGCCTGTATTCCCTGATAATGTCTTGTTTCTCAGGTTATTCTGGGTTTACTGCGGTTCCTTCCCTGCCGGCAAAGGAAGGCCTGCCCTTCCGGACCAGCCGGAAGAGGAGGAGGAGCCGCTAACCATGCCGAACAGAACGAGGTTATCGATCAAAGCGAACCTCTCCCTGAAAAAAGATGTATGGTTTATACCATAAAACGCGGAGGTCGTAAATCGTGGATCAAAAGGGCAAGGGTATAACTCGTAACACATAAATCGTAAATCGTATCCTGGTGCTTCCCCTCAAGGATAGACTCGGAACTATGCGCCGGGGGGGACCTTGTGAATCGTGAATCGAACGATCAAGAGCATAAACGGTTAGCGGTCTAGAGTAAAAAGCCAGGTGAAAGACCGACGGGTCTTAGCAAGACAGAAAACAGCGGCAACAGACGAGAGGAACAAAGCCATTTCAAGGAGGGTTTGTAATGAACAGCGAAAAGTTGACCAGTATGATCGCTCCCTGTGGGTTGGACTGCAGCAAGTGCCTGGCCTTCGAGGAGGGTGATATCCGAAAAAATGCATCTGAACTTAAAAAACTCCTTGGGAAGAATTTCTCCGGTTATGCCTCACGCTTCGCGGGCATGAACCCCGCATTCGAAGGTTATGCCGAGTTCGCCCGCCTCCTGGAATACCTTGCCACGGGGCCATGTGGCGGATGCAGGAAGGAGAGCTGTCTTTTCGGTGAATGCAGGGTCAGGGATTGCGTCAGGGAAAAGGGTGTTGACTATTGCTGTGAGTGCCCTCAATTCCCCTGCGAGGAGCATGGACTCCCTGAAGGGTTAAGACAAAGGTGGGAGGCCAACAACCTCCGCATCGCTGAGG
>JAAYDT010000105.1 GCA_012729145.1 Synergistaceae bacterium
AAGCCAAACCCGAGGGAACTGATTCATTCAGCTACTTCTGCGGCGAAGGTGGGGTGACATTTTCCCTGTCCAATACAGGCCTTTTACCCATGACATTTTCCCTGTCCGTTGACACCTTTTACCGCTACCGGTGTCGCGGGCCTGCCTTAGTCCCTCCCAAGGATCCATAAGTAACGGTCGTCGGGATAGACCACCCTGTATATCCTCCCCCGGTCCCGATCCCAGGCGTAGGGTCCGCTGGGGGTCGGCTGCCCGGCAGAGTTGAGAAACTGCATTTCTTTCATTATGGCGTGGGTCTCGGTCACAGCCGACCTGACCTGACGCGCAAAGGGGAGTTTCCCTCTGATCACAGCTTCCGGCCAACCGCCCATGGGTGGCATTTTTGTTAATTCTTCCAGGGTTTCCACTATCCACAGGTATTCCTCAGGGGCGATCCTCAGGGCAAGAAGAGCTGCTCTTGATGATCTTCGCAGATCAACAAGGAGGTCCCGGGCTATCCAGGGAGCACCCTCCCTTCCCATCTCAAGAAGTGCGATAGCGGTAAAGAACACTGCGTCGAAGGCAGCAAGAGGCTTCGGTATCATCCTGGGGATCCAGAAGCCCGAAATGCTTTCCCAGCGCGCAGGGTCTCCTCCCGGGAAAAGACCATCGATCAGTTTCAGTCCGTTGGCTGCCCTCTGCTCCGGGGTCAGCGAAGGGTCCATTATTGAACCCAGGAGGTCGAGCTCTCCCGAATCCCAGGTCATTTCTAACAGCTCTGATCTAAGCGCCTCCGCTTCGGGACGGATCTCGCTTTTCCTGGTGTAGATATCCACAAGTTCTTCAAAGCTCCTTGATGCCCCTGCCGGGCCCGGCGCCTGGAAAAGACCGATCAGGGCCGCCAGCAGCAGAAATAGTGCCATCCTTTTCAGGATATTCACCCCCGTTCTTCCATTTCTGGCCCTCTCATGCTCATATTTTAAACTCTCTGGTCCCTGTTGGTGAAAAACAGGTTGCGAATGCGTATCCTGTAGTATCATGTCCTAGTTCGGTGCCACCGAACTGACCTTTGTGAGCTGATACAGGAACGGGGATCCATGAAGAAAGGGGAAATTGCATTGGAAGATCTGGCCAAAGGATACCGCACCTTCCTGTCAAGGGCTGACAGGGACCTTTACAGCAGGCTTTGCTCCGGACAGAGTCCACATACTCTGGTCATCGGCTGTTCCGACAGCCGGGTCGTACCCGAGGAGATATTCTCGGCAAAGCCCGGCGACCTTTTTGTTCTCAGGAACGTGGGCAATCTGTGCTGTATCGATAACCCCTCGGTCGCATCTGCTATCGAGTATGCTGTAGAACATCTCCATGTCGGAAGGATACTGGTCCTTTCCCACAGCGACTGCGGTGCTGTTATGGCGGCACGGGATCCCGCCCACCTGGACGGCGCCATAAGAACATGGCTCTGCAATGAGGAGTGCAACGGGGCCCAGCTGGAAGATGCCATCAAGTCCTGGGGGATCTGCCAGCTGGAGAGGGTCAAAAGCCATCCATTGGTTAAAAAGGCCTGTGAGGATGGCCGTCTTGACTTGACCCTGGCTTTCTTCGACCTGGCGTCCTTAAGACTCGAACTCTACTCGGACGAGGGCTGGCATGCTGTCCCCCGGTCCTGAGAAACGGTTAGAAGAGGCAAGAACATTCTGGATGGAGGGATCCCCTTGAACGGTTCGGGTTTCGATGACGTTCTCGAAAGGAGAGGGACCGACAGCCTCAAGTGGGACGGAATGGAGGGGCGTTTCGGTCCAGTCCCGGCGGGTGCGCTGCCCATGTGGGTAGCTGATATGGATTTTCTTTCACCACCAGAGGTCATCGAGGCCATCAGGAAGAGGGCGGATCACGGAGTGTTCGGCTATGTACAGGCATCACAGGAGACCTTCCGGACAGTATCGGAATGGCTCCTGCAGGTCCACGATTGGGCAACTGCCCCCTCCTGGATCGTTCCCTGCACGGGGGTCATGCCTGCAATCGGCGCGGCCATCAGGGCTTTCTCCGGTCCTGGTGACGGTGTTGTGATCCAGCCACCGGTCTATCCGCCGTTTTTCAGGATCGTAAAAGATAACGACAGGGTAGTGGTGGAGAACCCTCTGATAAACGAGGACAGGTATTACAGAATGGATATGGATGGTCTGAGAAGAACGCTCGAAGATCCCGCAAACCGGATCCTTCTCCTTTGCAGCCCTCACAACCCTGTTGGAAGAGTCTGGAGGAAAGAGGAGCTGGACCAGGTGGGCCGCTTGTGCCTTGAGACAGGGACCCTGCTCATCTCCGACGAGATACATGCGGACCTGGTCTTCGATCCCGAAAGGCATATCCCCTCCGCATCAATATCACCGGATCTGGCCTGCAACATTATCACATGCATCAGCCCAAGCAAGACCTTTAATATTCCTGGTCTGCAGATCGCCTATTCTGTCATCCCTGACACGGATCTGAGAGAAGGTTTTCAGGCTTCCCTCAGGGCAACGGCGACAGGAACGCACAACGTATTCGGCCTTGCCGCCAGCGATGCTGCCTATCGCTTCGGCGCCTCCTGGAGAAAGACCATGCTCGGATATATCAGAGAGAACAGGGACAGGTCAATTGCCTTCTTCAGGGAAGAGATGCCGTGGGTGGGAGTCCGCCCCCCGGAAGGCACCTACCTTCTGTGGCTTGACATGTCCGCCTCGGGGCTTGCTCCAGAGGATGTGACGGGAAAGCTTATCCAGAAGGGAAGGGTGGTGCTTGACCCGGGTTACTGGTTTGGGGTCCAGGGCAGCGGTTGGCAGAGAATGAACCTTGCGTGTCCCCGTATTCTGCTGGAAGAGGGTTTGAAAAGGATCAGGGATTCCTTCTAGGAAGACAAAATGGCAAGAGGGCCGTCCCTTTCTGCGTCAGGTCTGTCTTCCCGCAGCTTCCACGGCCTTGAAGAAGGTGTCGATATCCTCTTCGGCGAAGAGGTCGATTCGCTCCCGGGGGAGGTAGCGGTGAGCTATCTCGCCCCTGTTCACCGCCACTATCTTCCCCGGAGATAAGGCGGGGAGCAGTGCCGCTGGCGTCACGTTAAGCGACGAACCCACAACGAAGAACAGATCTGACCTCCTGGCCAGTTCACGGCTTTCATCGAGGTGTTTGACCATCTCTCCGAAGAAGACCACGTCGGGCTTCACGATACCGTTGCAGATGTCGCATCTTGGCACATCTGAGGCGAAGGCCATAGCCAAGCTCCTTTGATAGTCCCATGTCTTGCCGCAGGAGGTGCAAAAGCTTGACCATACTCCTCCGTGAAACTCCAGGACCCTTTTCGAACCTGCCCTCTGGTGCAGGGAATCGATGTTCTGGGTTATTATTCCGGCCATCTTCCCCTGTCTTTCCAGGTTGGCGAAGAAGTGGTGCGTGAAAGTGGGATCGATCTTTTCAAGGGACCTGAGGAATTCCCTGTGGAATCCGTAAAAGAAGGAAGGATCCCTCCTGAACCAGTCTATGTCGAAGATCCTTTCCGGGTCGATGCCCAGCTCCCTGCGGTATATGCCGTTGGGGCCGCGAAAATCAGGCAGACCTGCACTTGTTGACATTCCGGCACCGCTTAGAAGAACTATCCGGTCTGAAGCCGCTATCATTTCCGCGCACTTCGATGCTGTGTTATCAAGGGTTTTCATCATTCACGACCTTCCCTTCCATACCCTCCCAGAATATCACAAGCCTTCCCGAAAGAGATAACCAAAGACAACAAAAAGATAATCCTTATTTTATGCAACCGGTTACATAAGATGATAGAATCCTGGGCAAAGTCATGGAAATCATCAGGGAGGTGTTCCAATCATGGCCAGAAAGAACATCGTTTACGGGATCAACGACAAACCCCCCACACCCATTATGATACTCGCCGGGCTGCAGCATGTCCTCACCCTTTTCGGCGCTACCACCCTTGTGCCGCTAATATTCGGGCCCGCCATGGGGATGAACCCGGCACAGATAGCCTTCTTCATTTCCTGCGTCTATTTTGCCATGGGAGTGGCGACCCTTATCCAGACCCACCCGAAACTGGGTTCGGGGCTCCCCATTGTCCAGGGGTCCAGCTTCAGCTTTATCCCTTCGATAATGACCATCATCGGAGCCTACAAGGGGCTTGGCCCTAACGTGATAATGCAGTACGTGGGGGGTGCGCTGATATCGGGTGGTCTTATCCTCTCCGGGATAGGGTACAGTCGTCTGGTGGGGTATATACGAAAGGTTATCACTCCCGTTGTCATTGGTCCCACCATTATGGCCATAGGTTTCTCCCTGGCATCCACGGCGATACAGTACAACGCGGCCAATTACTGGCCCGTTTCGCTGATAGTGGTCGCATGCGTTTTTATCTTCAGTCTCATCAGCCGCAACAGGTTCATGAACATCTTCGCCATATTGGCATCGATAACTATCGCGTACCTGGTATGTCTCTTTGGAAGCCTTTCAGGTTTGTTCCCCGCCGGACATGCCGCTCATGTGAACCTCGCTGAAGTGGCCAACGCCCCCTGGCTCAGGCTGAACATCTTCATGCCCTGGGGTCCGCCTAAGTTCAGCTTCCTGGCCTTCGGAGCCATAATAGCGGGTTTTTTTGCCGTAATGATCGAGTCCATCGGTGATTACCACTCCTGCTCCTACGCCTCCGGCCTCGACGATCCTGACGCCGACACGATCAGCAGGGGGATCGGAGCCGAGGGTCTAAACTGCGCCCTGGCCGGTCTTTTCGGGGCCGTGGGTACCACCTCCTACACGGAGAACATCGGGCTTATCGGACTTACTGGTGTTGCCTCCCGGTGGGTGGTGAGGACCGGAGCGGTCATTCTTATCATCATGAGCATGATCGGCAAGCTTGGAGCCCTGATAGCAACAGTTCCAAGTCCAGTCATCGGAGGCGCCTACATAGCCCTCTTCGGGATCATCGGTGCCCTTGGGATCCAGGTCCTCATGAGGGCCGACATGGGGAGCCAGCGCAACGTCCTGATCGTCGGGTTCGCCTTTCTCATGGCCCTCGGGCTTCCTGGATGGACCGAAGGGCAGCAGGAGGCTTTCTTTGCTTTCGGCATTCCGGGTCAGATGGCCTGGGCCATCCTGAAGACCCCCATGGCTGTAGCGGGTATATGCGCTGCCTTCTGGGACAGCATTGTCCCCGGTACACCTGAAGAGAGGGGCATTGGCACAAGACTGAAATAGAAACAGATACACATACACAT
>JAAYDT010000017.1 GCA_012729145.1 Synergistaceae bacterium
CACTTTATCAAGCTGGGGCCGTTCTAGGACCGATTCCCCATCAACACAAAAGGCGCGGGGCCCTCTCACATGAAGGGCTCCGCTTTCCATTCTTCAGAGATCCCTCATAACAGCATACTCGCGAAAAGAGCCCTGCCAAAGTTCTGCAGAAACTTATCCTTCCCCGCTCTGCACGGACCGGCCTGACATCATCAGGGTCCCGAAAAGGGCCGTCAGGGGAATGGTTAGAAGCAGCCCAGCCGTTCCGGCCAGTGCCCTTATGACCTCTTCGGCGATGACAGAATCGTTGAGCATCGCTATGGGTATGGGTTCAGCCTCCAGGATCAGCAGCGAGAGGACAAGGGAGTTGCCGAAGTAGGCGAAGACCAGTGTATTGACCATGCTTCCCAGGACTTCCTTTCCCACGTTAATACCTGACTGGAAAAGTACCCTGGCCTCAATGCCGGGATCGTGATCCTTCATCTCCGCCATGGCCGAAGTTACAGAAACCGCCACATCCAGCACCGCCCCTGAAGCCCCGATAATTATGGATGCAAGAAGTATGCCCCTGAGGTCGATTCCCGGGACAGTACTTGCGAGAAGGGATGCCGTAGCCGTAGAAAGCCCGGAAAGGCGAAGCATGAATATTGAGCCCCAGCCGAAAACCAGAGCCGATACACAACCCCCTAGTGCTCCCGAGAACGCGGAAGGCCAGCACCGGCGCCTTCTGACAACAGACAGGATGGTTACCAGGGCCACACCGGCTACAGCGGCAACACCAAGGGCTTGCGGCGGGTATCCCTTGAGAAGTCCTGGAAGAAGAAGTTTGACCAAAATTACAAAAGAAAGGAAAAGACCGACAAGGGCCCGGATCCCCGTAAGCCCTGTCACGAGGCAGAAGAAGATCACCGCTCCTGTGAACAGTCCGACGAAAACCGGCGCCCTGAAGATATCGCTGACGAAAAAGATCCTGCTTCCGTCTTCGAATTCGTTGTAAGAGAGGATATAGTGCAATCCCGGGCGGAGATCCAGTTTATTGTCCTTCAGATGCTCAACTCTGGCTACCGCCCTTGTGCCCCGATACTCACCGCTCAAAAAGAGCACATCAATGTCCAGGGCCTCGGTCCTCCACTCGTCAAAAAGAACGCCCTCTTCTGTTTCTTCGACAGGGACCTCGGATACTTCAAACATTTTCACTACCCAGCTGTCCTCAAAAGTCCATTTTGAAGCAATGACCCCCTCTGACAGGGTCGTCATCCCCCATCCGAACAGGATCGACAAAAGCGCAAAAAACACTACCCTGAGCGCGAAGGATCTGCCCACGCCTATCACCATCCAGACAAGGATAAGGTTCCCGAACAGTCTACACCAGGATAAACCTCACGGACGGGGGACAAGCCTTTCAAAACAGGGAGGGCACAATGTACGTCCGTCAGACAACCTGGCCCTTGTCTCCATGATCATCTCGCCGCATTCGTCGCAGACCAGGCTTTTCTTCATCGGGGCAAAGGGCGGGACCGGCTCAAGAGGCTCCCCTGTTACAAAGATATCGTCGATGTCGGAACCAAGGATACGGGCACAGTGCTCCTGCCTGAGTTCCTGGAGTCTTGCAGCCTCTTCCGAAGTGATCGTTCCCTGATTTTTCTTGTCCTGAAGTTTTCTGTACTCATCACTGGTACCCCTCGCAACATTTGACCTGCTCACTATTCTGAAAGCCTTGCCGTCTCTTCTGCGATAAAAACTGAAGGCCATCTTGCCGATATTATGAATTATGAGATTCCCTTTACCCACGGTGCAACCTGTCAGGAACTGAACAGCATCGACGGCACAGCTATCCGACTCGGCGACGGCTACAATATCTTCGTCCCCAGCCCGACCCAATGCTTCAAGGGCCACCTCAGCCACCCGTATCCCCGTGGCAAGCCCCGGACACCAGTGGCC
>JAAYDT010000018.1 GCA_012729145.1 Synergistaceae bacterium
ATGTTCCACCTGGTAGTCTTTTCCTCGATCATAGGGTTCACCCTCTACCGCTTCATGCTCAGGACGGTAAGGCCGGCCCTTGCGACCAGCTACACCCTGGTAAATCCCATCACGGCCACGGTTCTGGGAGCACTCTTTGCAGGCGAGAGCGTGTCTCTCGTATCGATCGCCGCCATGGCGGTGGTCCTTACGGGAGTCTTTCTGGTCTTCAGGGCCAGGGCTATCTGAGAAAGGGGGAGGAACATGAGCCTGGACCTTGTCATTGAAAGTGTCTCCGCCGGAGATCTTTCGGTCCTTACCGGAGCTGGGATGAGCACCGCCTCGGGGCTCCCCGATTTCCGGGGGAAGGATGGACTCTGGAAGCAGAAAGACCCCCGCCTCCTGGCATCTCTTTCGGCCATGGAGAACGATCGAGCCGAATTCGTGAACTTTTATCGTTACAGGATAAGGATGTTCGAAGGAGTAAAACCCAACAGGGGGCACCATATCCTGGCTGAGTGGGAGGCCAGGGGGCTCCTGAAAGGGGTGATCACCCAGAACGTGGACGGACTCCACCAGGAGGCGGGCTCAAGGGAGGTCCACGAACTGCACGGCAACCTCAGAAGGGTCCGGTGCTCCCGTTGCAGGGCCGCCTACGAAAGCAGCCTCTTTCTTGAACGGGATGACTGTCCGGCCTGCGGAGGATCCTTGAGACCTGGTGTGGTCCTCTTCGGAGAGATGCTCCCCGAGGGGCCCATGGACGCAGCGGAAGAGCTCTCCGGGACCGCTTCCTCCTTCCTGGTCCTGGGTTCTTCCCTGGAGGTATCCCCTGCCAACGCCTACCCTATGCTGGCCAAGAGGGCGGGAGCGAAGCTCTTCATCATCAACATGACCCCGACCCAGCTGGATTACATGGCCGATGGGGTGATCCACGGCGATATCGTTGAAACCCTTGAGAAGATCGACAAGAGCGTAACGCATGGGTCATGAAAGCGTAAGAGGTTAGAAGCAAGAAGAAGAGAAAAAAAGAAGCCGAGACCGAGATCGCACAACAGAGGACACGGTTGATCTGTTCTTGTCTTTCCCGTTCACCCTTCATGCCTTGAAGGGCTTGCGGTCAAGCGTTACGCCCCTACTCCCTCCATCTCTCCAGGTTCCGTAGATAGAGCCGTCTCAGATGGGCCGAAACTGGACCTGGCTTGCCGCCGCCTACGGCCGTCTTGCCGATCCGGACGACGGGGAGGATCTCCTTTATGCTACCGGTAATGAAGAACTCGGCGCAGAGGGGGAGCTCATCCCTTAAAGGGCATCTCTCCTCGACGGGGAAGCCTGCATCCCTGGCTATCTCCAGGGTCATTCTCCTCATGGTCCCGGGAAGAACTCTCTCCTCGGGGGCCGTGACTATCTTCCCTGCTGTGACCATGAAGGCGTTGCTGTGGGATGACTCGGTTATCTCCCCTCCGGGGCAGTAGAGGACCTCAAGGGCTTCGGGGGCCTCTGCGAGGGGGAGGAAGCTCTCCAGGTAGTTGATGCTCTTGATGTTGGCCATTGGCCTTGTCTGGTCTACGGGGTGCAGGGAGGCTCCTTCCCTGAAGTCCTTTTCGGGAAGAGGGCAGAGGGGTTCGAAGAATATGAAAAGACGGGGTCTGGTGAAACCAAGCTCATTGTCGATGGCGTCACCGCCAGTTATGAAGGGCCTGATCTTCACCTCTCCATCGACGAGGTCGATGCCTTTTCTTATGATGCCCTTCATGTCCTCCAGGGGCAGGGGGAGGGCGATCCTGCAGCCGGCCGCTGACGAGGCAAGCCTCTCAAGGTGGGGAGAAAGGGCCATCGGCCTCCTGTCGTAGGTCCTGATGGTCTCGAAGATCCCTACGCCTCTCTGGAAAGCAAGGTCGGAAAGAGGGAGAGATACCTCGTGAAGTGCCTTGAAAACACCGTCAACGTAACAGACGACCATAAGGGAGCCTCCCCGGGAGCTTTGAATTTTGCGACGGAGAACAGTATACTCCATCAGGTCGGGTTTAAGACTGGAACAAGTGTATAATTTCCATGAAAAGTTACAAGATTCCTTCAGGGAGGCGAAGCGATGGCTTCCGAGATACTCGCTATCAATCCTGGCTCGACGAGCACGAAGATAGCCTGGTTCTCCGGCAAGGAACGGCTGTGGCAGGAGACGGTGAACCACGATCCGAAGGAGATCTCCTCTTTCTCAAAAGTTGCCGACCAGTACGAATTCAGGATGAAAACCATCGAGGATGCCTCCAGGACCAACGGGAGCAACCTTGATTCCCTCGATGCGGTCGTCGGAAGGGGTGGACTTCTGGACCCCATCCCCGGCGGAACCTACAGGGTGGACGAGGATCTTATCAACGATCTCCGCCGGGGGAAACCCTGGGAGCACGCCTCCAACCTGGGGGGGATAATAGCTGATGCGATCGCCCGGCCCCGGGACATTCCTGCCTTCATCGTCGACCCCGTAGCCGTGGACGAACTGGACGACATCTCGCGCCTGACGGGCCTGCCGGAGTTCTCCAAGAGATCTCTCGGCCACGCGCTCAACATCAAGGCCACTGTCAGGATGGCTGCCGAGGACCTGGGGAAGCCCTGGGACGAGATCGACGTCATAGTCGCTCACCTGGGTGGAGGGATAACCGTGTGCGCCCACCGTCAAGGAAGGATGGTGGACCTCAACAACGCCAACGAGTTCGGCCCCTTCTCCCCGGAGAGGGCAGGGGGTCTCCCCGCAGGGGACCTTGCACGGCTCTGTTTCAACGGGCGCTACACCATGGAGGAATTGAGAAAACGGCTTGTGGGGAACGGCGGGCTCAAGGCCTATATCGGGACCAGCGACATGAGGGAGGTATCCTCCAGGGTCGATTCCGGCGATGAAAAGGCGGCCCTGGTCTACAGGGCCATGGCACTTCAGATATCAAAGGAGATCGCATCCTTCGCGGCAACCCTTTCAGGAAAGGTCGATGCAGTGATCCTCACCGGAGGGATAGCTCACGATGTCTCTTTTGTCGGGCTCATCACCTCCCGGATCCAGTGGATAGCACCTGTTCTGGTCTATCCGGGCGAGGACGAGATGAGGGCCCTTGCCCAGGGAGCTTTGAGGGTCCTCTCGGGACAGGAAGAGGCCCTGGTCTACAGGGACAGCGTTTTAAGGAGGGCATGATGTAATGTCGTTCGAAACCCTTGATTTTCTGCTTGAAAGAAGCCAGTCGGGCAAGACCATGGTCCTCGCTGTAGCAGCGCCTCACGGTGAGGACATCCTCGGGGCCGTGGCGGAAGCGAAGGAGAGGGGGGTCGTATCGCCCATCCTCTACGGAGACAGGAGCAGGATCGAAAAGATAGCCTCTGAGCTCTCCATAGATGTTTCCTCCTTCAACATGGTGGAGGAACCCGACGAAGGCCGTGCCGCCGAGCTGGCCGTCAAGGCCGTTTCATCGGGGGAGGCCGACCTCCTTATGAAGGGAAACGTCAAGACGGCCACCCTTTTGAAGGCTGTCCTGAACAAGGAGTGGGGGCTTCGCTCCGGTTCCCTCCTCTCCCACGTCTTCCTCTTCCAGATACCCAAGATCGGGAAAGTCTTCTGCATGACCGACGGGGGGATGTCCATGTACCCCGACCTGGCAGCCAAGCAGGGGATAATTGAGAATGCAGTGGAGTGCTACCACAAGCTCGGCATCCAGTGTCCCAGGGTCGCGCTTCTGGCCGCAGTGGAGGTGGTGAACCAGGACATGCCCTGCACCATCGATGCCGCTGCGCTGACCCAGATGAACCGCCGGGGGCAGATAAAGGGGTGCATCGTTGACGGGCCCCTTGCTCTGGACAACGCCGTGAGCGAGGAGTCTGCAAGACACAAGGGGATTGTATCGGAAGTGGCCGGCAAGGCGGACATCCTGGTGGTCCCCGACATCGAGGCCGGCAACCTTATGGGCAAGGTCATGCTCTACATGTCGGGCGGACGAGGCGCAGGGGTCATTGTGGGCGCCCGGAAGCCCATCGTCCTGACCAGCCGCTTTGATAACGCCGAGACCAAGCTGCTCTCCATAGCCTTCGGGGCGGTGCTGGCGAAAGCATAGAAACAAGGCGGCAGGCGACAGGCAAACCCTCGGTCCCGGTAACCGGTTTTCCTGCCTCCTGATGCCTGACTCCTGTAGCCTTCGAAGTTTTTACTTAGGGCGTTTAAATGTAAAATGAACGTTATAAATTTCACGTTGGGAGGTTTCGTTGATGAAAAGGATCACGTCACTGGTCGAACTTCTCGCCTACGCCAAGGAGATCGGTCCCAAGAAGATAGCCGTCGCCCTGGCGGAGGACGCCGAGGTCATGGAGGCTGTCGAGAACGCACGCAAGGAAGGGGTTGCCGATGCGTTCCTGGTCGGTGATGCCGACAAGCTCAAGAAAGTGACCGAGCCGATGGGTATTGACCTTTCGAACTACGAAGTGGTGGATGTAAAGGGCGGACAGGGAGAGATAGGTATCGAGGCCGTCAAGCTGGTCTCCTCCGGTAAGGCGGATATTCTCATGAAGGGCATGATCTCCACGGCCAACTTCCTGAGAGGGGTCCTTAACAAGGAGGTCGGTCTCCGCAGCGGAGGGACCCTATCCCACGTCTACATCCACCAGGTTGAGGGCTACGATCGCATTTTCTTTATCTGCGATCCGGCCTTTAATATAGCTCCCGACTTCCAGACCAAGGTCAACCTGATCAACAATACCGTGAACCTTGCCCACGCCTTCGGGATCGACACGCCGAAGGTGGCGGCTCTCGCGGCGGTCGAAGTGGTCAACCAGGACATGCCCTGCACCATCGATGCGGCCATGCTGACCCAGATGAACCGCAGGGGCCAGATCAAGGGGTGCATCATCGACGGACCCCTGGCGCTGGACAACGCCATCAGCGAAGAGTCTGCGAAGCACAAGGGGATAGTCTCCGAGGTGGCCGGTCATGCCGACATCCTCCACGTCCCGGACATCGAGGCAGGGAACATGCTCGCCAAGGCCATAGTCTACTTCGCCAATAACAAGACGGCCGGGCTGGTCCTCGGAGCCAAGGCGCCCGTGGTGCTCACCAGCAGGTCCGATTCGCCCGAGACGAAACTGCTCTCTATTGCTTCCGCGGTCGTCCTCTCGGCCTACGAGAAGAAGTAGCTCCTGCCGGGGTCCCGGATGAAATCCGCCGTCATTCTCGCCATCAACCCCGGCTCCACCAGCACAAAGGTGGCGCTCTACAGGGGTTCCGAGGAGGTCTGGTCGGATACCCAGAGGTACGATGCAGACCGGATAAGGGAGTTTCCTGACATCCCTGCCCAGGAGCAGTTCAGGCTTGAAGAGATCCGCAAGGCGCTGAAGGGGAAAAATACAGAGCTGACTGGTCTTGACGCAGTTGTGGGAAGGGGCGGTCTCCTTCGCCCCATCCCCGGCGGGACTTACAGGGTCAGCCAGGAGATGCTCGAGGATCTCAGGAGCTGCCGGTATGGCTCCCACGCAAGCAATCTCGGGGGTCCGCTGGCAAAGATGATCGCCGACGAGGCCGGCGGCCTCCCCGCCTTCATAGTTGACCCTGTGGTGGTCGATGAACTGGCGGAGGAGGCCCGCCTTTCCGGGATCCCTGAGATCGAGAGAAGGTCGATCTTTCACGCCCTCAACCAGAAAGCCGTGGCCCGGAGAGCCTCAGCCGGACTTGGCAAAAGCTACGAAGAGGTGAACCTCATAGTAGCCCATATGGGGGGAGGGATATCCGTAGGGGCCCACTGCAGGGGAAGAGTGATCGATGTCAACAACGCCCTCGACGGAGAGGGGCCCTTCGCTCCCGAGAGGGCAGGTTCCCTTCCCGCGGGAGAGCTTGTCAAGTTCGCCTTTTCATCGGGGTTACAGCTAGAAGGGCTTATCAAGAAGATGGTAGGTGGAGGTGGCCTTGTGGCCCATCTCGGTACCAATGACCTCCGGGAGGTCGAAAAGAGGATCGCCCGGGGGGATGAAATGGCCAGTCTCGTTTTCAGGGCTATGGCCTACCAGGTCGCCCGTGAGATAGGGTCAAGGGCGGCGATCCTCTCCGGTGATGTGGATGCCGTGGTCCTCACCGGAGGGCTGGCCTTCAGCGAACAGTTCGTAAAGGATATCTCTCAAAGAGTGGCCTTCATGGCTCCGGTAATGGTATTCCCGGGAGAGGACGAGATGAAGGCACTGGCAGAAGGCGCTCTAAGGGTGTTGAACGGGGTGGAGAAGGCCGGGGAGTACGTTTAAGTTCTGACAGCGAGCGACACAGGGCCCCCAGGTGCCCGGGAAGGAGACAGAATGGACGGCAGGGTTCGGATAAGGGACTCACTGGCTTTCGGGTGGAGGGCCTTCAGGCGGAACACCCTTTTCTTCATGGTCCTTCTGCTGGTCATGGGTATTCCTTTGGCCATTCTTAACGTATCCCTCAACGAGTTGCCCCTGGTATCGCCGAACCCCTCGGTGCTGTTCCTCAGGGGTGTGACATGGGTCCTGAGAGTACTCGTTGCCCTGGTGCTTATCGTCGTGAGCCTCTCATTCTGTGACCGGGGTTCCTTTGAGTTTGTGCAATTAAAGGGTATGAAACCTTTGCTCATTCCTTACCTTATCGGTTCCCTTCTCCTTTCGGTGCTGGTCGGTGTGGGAATGGCACTTTTCATTGTGCCCGGGGTCTACATCGCCGTCAGGTACCAGTTCATGCCCTACCTGATCATCGACCGGGGGATGAAACCACTGGAGGCTTTCAAGGCTGCCGGGGAGCTGGTCCGGGGCTCGTGGATGAATCTTTTCCTTTTCCTGCTATGCATAGTGGGGATAAATTTCCTGGGGACGATCCCTCTGGGCCTTGGGCTCCTGATAACAGTCCCCGTGACATTCATGGCCCATGCCAGGGTCTACAGGGACTTCGTTCCGGGACCATGAGCATCACCCGCCTTGCTTTATGGGTGGCAGTCATCTACGGGGTTTTCTGCGGGGGAATATACCTGCTGCAAGACAAAATGATCTACCAGCCCTGGGGCGAGATCACAGCAACCCCCTCCAGGGTTGGTCTTTTCTTTGAGAACGTCTCATTCGAAGCCTCCGACGGCGTGCCTCTCCATGGCTGGTTCATCCCGGCGGAGAAGGGTTACGGAAAGGTCCTGCTCTTTTTCCACGGCAACGCCGGCAACATTTCCCACAGGCTGGAGTCGATCAGGACGTTCCACGATATGGGGCTGGACGTTCTCATATTTGATTACCGCGGCTACGGAAAGAGCGGGGGCAAGCCATCGGAAGAGGGTCTCTACCGGGACGGCACGGCGGCTATGGAGTTCCTGTTGGAGAGAGGGTATTTCCCGGACGAAGTAATCATGTTCGGGAGATCCCTGGGCGGGGCCGTGGCTGCAAGGGTCTCCATGGAGACCACCCCCCTGGCCCTGATCCTGGAATCGTCCTTTACATCACTTGTCGACATGGCCTCCATGGTCGCCCGTTTCTTCCCGGTTCGCCAGCTTCTGCGCAGCGAGTATCCGACAGAGAGCATCCTCCCTTACATGTCCTGTCCCGTACTCGTGGTCCACAGCCCCGATGACGAAGTGATCCCCTTTTCCCAGGGTCTGAAGCTTTACGAGGCTGCCCCTGAACCCAAGGTCTTTCTGGAGATCAAGGGCGACCACAACGGAGGCTTCATCCTCTCAGGGGAGACCTACCGCCAGGGGCTGAAGTCATTCCTTTCGGACATTGCCTGCATAGGAAGATAGAAAACGGCCCGGACTATTTGCCGGGCCGTCTCCCAAAGAAGAAGGAGGTGGGTTTGTTGCTACCACCCCTTGAGGTACGGCAGGATGTCCTCGGACACCCTCCCTGATGCCGCATCCTCGAGGGAGGCATTCATTATTCCGAGAGCTTCCTGGAGGAGCTCATCGGGAATGTTGAGCGGTGGAGCCACCCTCAGCACGTTCCCGTGTTTCCCGAAGGTTATCAGGATAAGCCCCTTCTCCCAGGCAGCCCAGGATATCTTCAGCGCCATCGCCTTGTCGGGCGTCTTGTTGCTCCTGTCGGAGACTATCTCCACGCCCATAAGCAGGCCCTTCTGCCGGATGTCCCCGATAAAGGGGAGCTGTTCCGCCTTTTCCCTGAACCACTCCGCAATGATCTTTCCCTTTTCTTCAGCCCTGGCCGCAAGATCCTCATCCCTGATAACCCTGAACATGGCCTCTGCCGAAGCACAGCTGACGGCGTGGCCCGCGTGAGTGTAGGCAAGCAGGGGGACCGGCACGGCGTCGAGGATATCTGCCCTGCCTATGATTGCCGAAAGGGGGAGGCCTCCTCCCAGGGCTTTTGCCGATACGATGAGGTCGGGGACGATATCGAAGTGTTCTATGGCCCACCAGCGGCCGCTGCGTCCCATACCGGTCTGGACCTCTTCGTCGATGAGGACTATCCCTTCCCTTTCGGTGACACCCCTTAAGCGGGTCATGAACTCCCTGGGGGGGAAGATCATCCCTCCGTCGCCCTGGGCTGGTTCGATGAGCACGGCCGCCACATCCCCTCGATGCCTGTCGAGCATCTCGTCCACGGATCTCATCGCCTCCCGCGTCAAACCTTCGGGGTCGGCGTAACCGTCTATGCCCCAGGGATTTCGGTAGGGGTCGGGGTACTCGGCGAAGACCACGTTAGGGTCCAGGCACACGCTTTTCTTGACATCGCTGCCGACTATGCCCGTCACGGAGAGCGAAGCCGTGGTCATCCCGTGATAGGACTCCTTGAAGCTGAGGATCTGTCTCCTGCCAGTGAAGGAGCGGGCTGCCCTTATGGCGGCATCCACGCCGTCGGAGCCGGAGAAGCCGAAGGCGGCTTTCTTGGGGAAGTCCCCGGGTGCGGTGGAGGTCAGCAGTTCGGCAAGCCTGACCTGTCTGTCGTTGTAAAAATAGACCACCGTGTAGTTCTGGAGCTTCCCCACCTGCTCCCTGACGGCCTCTACCACCACAGGGTGGCAGTGGCCTGCATTATAGACGGCCGCGCTGGTCAGGAAGTCGATATACCTGTTGCCGTCAGCATCCCATACGAGGGATCCCTTGGCTCTCTCGATAGCCATGGGGAAGTATTTGATCGCGACGGCGCCAGGAATGAACCTTTCGTCACTCTCGATGACGGCACAGCTCTTCTCGATGTTCTTGCTGGTCAACCCGGCCAGAGATCTCCAGTCCATATGAAAGCAGCCTCCCATTTCACCTGGATATCATGCAGGGATCTTTGCGTTCTTCTTGCTTATCTTGTACAGGCCCAGCGTGAAGAGGGCGACGCCGTGAAGCAGGAAGAAACCCCAGCTGATGGTCCCGTACCCTTTGGCAATAAGGCCGATAAGACCGAAGGATGCCACTCCCAGCCCGACAAGGGCCATCAGGCCTCCAAGGACTCCCCGGTTGGCCTTGGTCAGTCCTTTGCCCTTGTGGTCGACCATCCAGGAGTTGATCCTCTCGTTGACGGCGTGGATGAAGCCTGCACCCGTCTCGATCATCGTTCCGAACAGGACGACCATGTAGACAGGCAGGAGCCAGGGTGCGATCTCTCCGAGGATCGTGTAGGCAGGTACCTCAACGTCGAGGATCCCCGGGTAGAAGCCCATTATGACCAGGTAGAGGAAGAATCCGGGAAGGATCGTGATTATCGATGTCATGATCCCCGATATGACGGCTTCCTTCCTGCTCTCTATGTAATTGAGAGCGAAAAGAATGGCGGGGAAGGTCCCAAGGTTGTAGAAGGCGTACTTGAAGCCTCCCAGGGCCCACCCCTCCTTGATCTCTCCTGTGGCGAGGCTGGCGCCTATCTGGTCTCCAACCTGGGAGATGCCGACCAGCAGGAATACAAGGAATACGGCGTAGAGAAGGTAGGACCACCAGGACATGGCGATCTCGATCACGTAGCTCCCGAAGAAGGTCAGCGTGGCTACGCCCGCGAGGAAGAGCGCCGCGCCCACCAGCGGAGGGAGCCCGAAGGACTGCATGAAGATGCTTCCCGATGTGGCCCCGACGACACCAAGAACGATAAGGAGAAGGACGATGTAGCAGACCTCGTACAGGACCCACCCCGGTCCAAGGAGTTCCTTGAAGAAGCTGCGGTAGTCGTAGACCTTGAATGTGCGCGCGAACTCGTAGCTGACGGCAAAGACAAGGGACCACAGGGTTGTTGTCACCAGCGCCATTCCCAGTATCCCGCCGAGGCTCCCGAAGTTGACGAAGTACTCGACCAGCTCACGGCCAGTGCCGTAGCCCCCGGCGATAATAACCGACTGGGAGATAAGGCCTGGGAGGATATATTTCTTGTAGGAAGAAGAAGCCATCATTCTGCTGAAGAAACCCTGTTTCATCTCTTTTGGATTGCTCATCTCGTATAACACCTCTCTGTCTTTTTCTCTGACCCTCGTCATCAAGGGGCGATCCTGTTCCTCTTTCTCGGCTTGGTACTTATCCAGATTCCCGGACAACACCTCCTCAAACAAGAAAGGGGCCCCTTTAGGGGCCCCTTTCTCCCGGTTTATCGCGGAAAAGTATGGCTCAACCGCGCCAGGAGGGGGACCCCAAGGCAACATAGAGAATAATGCCGTAATTAAAGCGACCACGAAAAGCTCTCTCTATCCGCACAGGGCGCCCTCCTTCACAAGATATGCATTATGAAAAAACAAAGCGTTTCGGGGAGTCTATATCAGCATCTCCCTCTTGTCAACAAATTTCACATTCGTGAAACTTTTCCTTTTTCTGTGGCCTTTATCCAGAGTGCCCCGAAGATCTCCAGCTGTTCCGGGGCGGGTATTCTGAGACGGACGCTCTCTGGTCCCAGGCCAGTAAAGCAGGTTCCGGGTTCGGTCCTTATTCCCTGTTCCATGAGGACCTCATAGAGGTTTTCCCGGCCCGAGACCAGTGATGCCAGGAGGATCGGCACTTCGGGGTGGGTCCTTGCCACAGATACCCCTCCCGTCCTTTCGATAGTATCGATGACCCGGGCCTTGACCTCACGAGCCATTTCTCTTGAACGCCGTGCATAATCCATGTCGAGAAGGGCTGCAGTGGCCATGTCCATGGCAATGGCACTGACCGAAAAGGGTGGTGCGACTTTTCGCAGGAACCTTCTGGCCTCTTCGTCACGAACTACGCAGTAGCCGGTACGTATCCCGGCCAGACCTCGCCCCTTGGAGAAGGACCTGAGGACCACCATCGAGGGCGAGGCCAGGTTCAGGGCCGACTCGCCGGAGGGGAGGAAATCACCGTAGGCCTCGTCAACGATCAGGATGGAACCATGCTTACGGCACTCTTCCGCAAGAAGGGCCATCTCGTCCAGGCCGGGGACCTGCCCCGTGGGGTTGTGGGGCCTGTCGACGTAAATGATCGACTCATCACCGATCATGGCTTCAGCAATTCGCGAAACTTCGAGTCCGTACCCTGGTGGGGTCAGGGATATCTGCCTGTAGGATGCCCCGGCAAGCTGGAAGTGCATCGGCCCGTCGGGGAACTGGGGGGTAACGCCGAGAACAGCTGCTCCAGTGGTGCAAAAGGTTCTGGCGAGACTTATTATCAGGCCGATGGAGCCGGTGCCGATTATGACCTCGTCGGGTGAGAAGACCCCCTTCCAGGAGTCCGACAGGGCTTTCCGGAATGGGAGGTCATCACCGGGATATCCGCCCGGGTCCGGCAACCTCCCTGTCCTTATTAGTTCCCTGACGCGGTCTGGCGGACCAAGTGGGTTTGTGCCGAGGGCGCAGTCGACCAGTACCGGTCTTTCCTCCCTGGAAGTGGCGTACTCGGCGAACTCCATGTTCCTCACAGGGGCGGGCATCCTCGCTTTCCAGTTCATGATCTCACCCTCCATTTGCGGATATGGAGGCAATGATAGCAGGAAGCAGGAAAACGGTGAGTGGCGAAAGGCGTAAACGGTGAATAGTGAACGGTAAAGTCAAGACCAAACCGGAACATTTGCACCGCAGAGAGGGCACAAAGAGAAACGTAACCCCCCGGTTGTCCCCGCGGAGAGGTGATGATACCATGTTATCCAGCGAAAGACGTGGGTCCGGATAAGGACCGCCAGAAACCATAGATCCTGAAGGAGGGACTTGAGCATGTCCAACTACCACGAACCGGTCGAGGAACTTGGAGCAGAGGACAGGGATATCAGCAGGGCTCTTAACAGCCTCAAGGAGGAGATCGAGGCCGTGGACTGGTACCATCAGCGTGCCGCCGCTACCAAGGACAGTTCCATCAGGGACATAGTGATCCACAACAGGGATGAGGAGATCGAGCACGCCGCCATGATGCTCGAGTGGCTGAGAAGAAAGATGCCCGCTTTTGATGATGCGCTGAGGACCTTCCTCTTCACCGAAGCTCCCATAACCGAGGTGGAGGAAGCGGCAGTCGCGGGAGAACAGGTAGCGGGGAAGACATCGTCAGGTAGCGGCCTTGGAATTGGAAGCCTCAAAGGTTAAGGATCGAGAGGGAAGGGGGAAAAGAGAATGGACATTCTGAAGCGTTCGATATCTCCGCTTAGCGAAGCAGCCTGGAATGAAATTGACGAACAGGCTGTAAAGGTCCTGAAGAGCAGGCTTTCGGGAAGAAAGTTCGTTGACGTGGAAGGCCCATTCGGATGGGACCACGCAGTCGTCCCGGCGGGCAGACTCGACGTCTCCAGGGGTGAAGGCAGTGACGAAGTCCACTGGGGGGTGCACATTGTCCAGCCCCTGGTGGAGACTCGCGTCTCCTGCGAAATGGACGTCTGGGAACTCGACAACGCTGCCAGGGGTGCCAAGGATCTGGAACTGGACCCTCTCATCAAGGCTGTCGAGAAGATAGCTTCCTTCGAGGAGAATGCAATATACAACGGATTTGAACCGGGCTGCATTGAAGGGCTGGCTCAGGCAGGGGCGTCCCAGCAGATCTCCATCTCCACCGAACACCCCAGGGATATCATGGCCGGTCTTTCCGAGGGGCTTGTATTTTTCCGCAAGAACTCCATCGAGGGCCCCTATGCCCTGGTCGCAGGGCCCCAGCTCTGGCAGATCATCGATGTCTTCGGTGATGGATATCCCCTGAAAAAGAGGGTCTCCTCCCTGTTCGACGGCGGGATGATCCTTGCACCCGAACTGGAGGGGGGCTTTCTCGTGTCCGCCAGGGGTGGCGACTTCGAGCTCACCCTGGGGCAGGACCTCTCCATAGGCTACGAGTGTACCTCCGGGAGCAAGGTCCAGCTCTTCATAGCCGAGTCGTTCACCTTCAGGGTGTTAGAGCCCAACGCAGTGGTTCCGCTGGTGCTCTGAATTTTTCAGGAGAGTGGAAGGGTCGAAGGAACGCAATTCTGATCAGATCTCGGAGATGATCGTTAAAATAAGATCTTTGTCTCCTGGTTGACAGTTTCAGGTCGTGATGTGTATGCTATTGCAAGAATGTGAATGAACCTGCTGGTGTCCCTTTGAGGAAAGACGTCCTCTTTCTTCAGGCGAAGGGTACGCGCCCAGAGGCTTGCCTCTGGGCGCGTTTTTTATTGGATTCTGGTCTTCAGATCCCGACAGTACTGACGATCGCAAAAGGAGGTTAGGAGATGGACTTTTCAGCTTGGTTCCTGGTTGTCATCGTTCCGGTCCTAATAGCCAGTGTCACAGTGCTCTATTATTTTGCTGGGAAGAAAAGGGTGTGAAGACGGAATGACTTATCGATTCGAATTTTTACTTCCCTTTGTTCTTTATCTGATCGTTCTTGTTGTTATCGGTTTTCTGGCTTATAAGAAGACAAAGACTATGGAAGGGTTCCATCTTGGGAACCGTCAGCTGAGTCCCTGGGTGGCAGGAATAAGTATTCTCTTTTCCGGTTCAAGTGGTTGGATCTTCCTGGGATGTGCCGGACTGGGTTACAGTATGGGGCCATCAGCATGGTTTATGCTTATAAGCTTCATGATAACCATGCTGATCGCATATACCCTCATTGGGAAAAGATTACGCAATTACTCTGGCTTGCTCGGAAGCATTACCTACCCTGAATTCTTTGTAAGAAGGGTCAGGTCCAACAGGAACGGGATCAGACTGATAGCTTCCTTGGCCGTGTTCGTTTTTATGACAACTTACGTGGCCTCCCAATATGTTGCGGCAGTAAAGGCATTAAAACCGATATTCAACATGACGGACCTGCAGGTCGTTCTTCTTACGGCGGTGGTTGTAACCCTTTACTGTCTCATCGGTGGGTTCATGGCAGTCTGTTGGACTGACTTTGTTCAAGGAATGGTCATCCTGGGCGGCTCCATAATAATGTGCGTGTTCCTGGTGGTTGAAGCCGGGGGCTTTGGAGAGGTCTTTTCAAAACTGGCGGCTATCGATCCCAAACTATTGTCAGCGAAGTGGGCAACCTGGCCACTGATACTCATGTTCTGGACGGCAGGGCTCGGAGGGGTAGGACGTCCTCACGATACCATTCGGTTCTTTGCATTGAAGGATTCCCATTCCGCAAGAGGAACTGCAATGGTTGGAGAGATCTCGCTTCTATTCAACTATTGGACAGGTTACATGATCGGTTATATCGGAAGGGTTTTCTTCCCTGCCCTGAAAGATCCCGAGACCATTTTCCCGACACTGTTGATCGAGATGTTCAACCCCTGGTTTGCGGGAATAATGATCGCGGCTTTAATGGCATTGATCATGTCAACCATAGATTCCCAGTTACTCAGTGCGGCGTCGACCTTTACGGAAGATTTTTATCATACCTATGTTAACAAAAGGGCCTCGGAACAACGTCTGGTGTGGGTATCGAGGGTTTCAGTTGTCGCGATAGGAGTCTTTGGGGCAGTCATGGCGATGTACATGACAGAAACCGTTAATAACCTGGTGCTCTTCGCAACCGCTGGTTTATCCTCGACTTTTGGGCCCGCGTTGGTTCTGTCTCTCTATTGGAAACGCTTGACGGAAGAGGGGATCATAGCCTCAATGCTTACAGGTCTCGTGGTCAGCGTTTACTGGTTCCTCTCTCCTCTAAAGGCCATTACCGGACTCCACGAAAGTGCGGTTGGTTTCTTTTTCGCAATTACGGTAGCGGTTGTTGTGAGCCTTCTTACAAAGCCTTTGCCTTCCGAGCTTGTAGAAAGCGATTTCGAGATCATCCGAAAGGACTATTCAGGAGAGGAAATGGCAAAGATCGATTCCCTTGGGGAGAGTTATGGCCTCAATTGAAAGCCAGTTCTTGAGATGTGGTGTCCTTTTTGACGGGAACAATGTTTTAAAGGACACCACTATCGAGATCTCGGAGGGGAAAATAGCGTCCATAGGCAAAGAACCCCTGGATAAAAAAGGTGTCTGGGATCTGAGCGACCAGACGATCATTCCCGGGATCATAGATTGCCACGACCATCTCGGTTTGGACCCAGGAGATGAAAGAGAACAATCTCTTGCACCCACTCCCTGGATAAGTCTTGTCGGTTCTGCCAATGCACGGAAGATCCTTGGGGCCGGGATCACGACCCTCAGGGATGTTGGCGAGAAAGACTTTATCGATGTCTACTGGAAGAAAGCAATAACCGAAGGGTTAATAAAGGGCCCGAATATGCTGATCTCGGGACAACCGGTAATCAAAACCGGTGGTCATGGGTGGTATCTCGGAAGGGAAGCCGATGGGAAAGACGAAATAATCAAGGCGGTAAGGGAACAGGTGAAACAGGGAGTTGATTTTGTAAAGGTAATGGTTGGAGGAGGATTGACCACCCTGGGATCTGATCCTGCTTTTGCCGAGTTCTCCGAGGAAGAGGTCTTTTCTCTTGTCAAGGAAGCACATCGTTGTGGAAGAAAGGTCATTGCCCACGCGCATGGAGGCGTTGCCGCTGATATTGCCATTGAAGCGGGTGTTGATTCGATCGAACATGGTGTTTTTTTAAGCCGCGGACAGATGGAAAGCATGCGGGACAAAGGGATCTTCCTTGTAGTTACTTATGGGATCATCGAACAGATAGTTCAGGGAGAGAACATTCCTGAATTCACTAAGTCCAAGGCAAAAGAATATATCAAGAAATATTTCGAGGTCATTTCCACCGCACGTGAAGTAGGGACAATGCTGGCGGCAGGCGGTGACGGGCTTCATGGGAGACCTGACAGGGAAATGTTCGCCCTGGTGTCTTCAGGTTTCTCCAACAGGGATGCCATCAGGATAATGACAAGCGATTCAGCCAAACTCTGCGGGATAGATGCAATTGCCGGGACGATCGAAAAGGGGAAAAGGGCTGATATCGTTGGCTTGAGGAGCAACCCTCTGGAAAAAATATCAAACATCAGGGATGTCCAGTTTGTTTGCCGAAATGGAGAAATAGTCTATTACAAAGGATGGTTGGTTTGAATGAAAAGAGAAGTTAACTTCAGCAGGATGAGTTGGTTCGATGTTCAAAACGCCATGAAGGATGGCTGTGATACTGTGATGATCCCTGTGGGATCGGTGGAACAGCACGGCCCCCATCTGCCATTGACGACGGATTCCATGGTTGTTGATTGGATCGCGAACAAAGCAGCTGAGCAGATGGATGGAGTTCTTGTCGCTCCGATAGTGTACTACGGGGTCAGTTATAACCACATTGATTTCCCCGGTACTGGTTCGGTTCAGATAGATACCTTGAAGAGGTATTTGATCGACGTTTGTATTTCCCTTTTGGGGCATGGTTTTGAGAAGCTTATCATTCTTAACGGTCACGGGGGGAATAATGCGACCGTCGCAGCGGCGGCCCATGACATCCGCCTTCAGACAAAGAAGTTTGTTGGTGTTATTACCTGGCCCTCATTGGTACTTGAAGCCGAGAAGACCCTGGAAAGCGAGATAGTGTGGCATGCTGATGAGGGGGAGACGTCGACAGTTCTCTGGATCGCCCCGGAACTGGTAAAGATGGAGAGGGCTTTAAACGTTACCCCGAAACCTATACCCCATTATGTCTTTACCCACGAGGCGCTTTTCAGCAATCCCGTTGATCAGGGATTGCCCCCGACGAAAGTTCTTTCCGAATCGGGTATCGTGGGAGACGCAAAACTTGCGACTCCGGAAAAGGGCAAATTAATCCTTGAAGAGGCTGCAAAGAACCTTGCGAAAGTGATCACCGAACTGAGGAACTGAAGGTCCTCCCATCAGCAGGGGAGACGGTCCAGGGCGATCGTCTCCCCTGCTGAAACCTTTCCTTGGGGAATTTAGTATCCCGAGTCTTGAGGGCGGACATTGCTCTTCCTGGTCTGGAGGTAATTCTGGAAATTCTTTTCTGCGTCTATCATCGCTGCGATGATCGTCTTTTTCCCTTTTGCGAAATATCTGTTCTCGATCTCCTTGATAGCTTCAGCGATACCTCCCTCATTCATCCTTTTCCCAACCAGGGTCGACTTGAAAAAAGAGCAGCCCAATTCTGAGACAAAGGTCGAGGCTACATCGACGATCTCCCAGTTTTCGGGATCAACTTCCAGACCTATTCCGAAGTAACCGAACATCTGGTGTCCGCTGGTATCGTCAGGGTATTTCGCATAACCTCCGAAATAGAAGAGTTTTCCTCCTTCCATGAAACTGCTCCCTCCTCGAAATGAATTAGATAAGGGGAAGAATTATGTTCCCCCTTCCTGATCGATCTCCATCTCTATCGTGCAAGAAGGATCTGGTCTGAGCGTGTTGTCGGTACCTAGCTTTCTCGAGAGAAGAGTGATTCTGGCCCTTCATTTTGGCTAGGTTTTATTGAATGCGTCCAATAGCGCTTGCCTGTATGGGAACAGGCCGAAGACGCCGCCGGTGTGGATGAAGAGGACCTTTTCGTCCTTGTCGATGCCGCCATTCTCTATCTCTTTCATCAAACCGAAGAGAGCCTTGCCGGTATATGTGGGGTCCAGGAGTACGGCCTCCAGGGATGCGGCATCGCTGATGAAGTTGATCAGTTCCGGAGAGGCCTTCCCGTAACCCTCCCCGATGTAACTGTCGATGACCTCGAACCTTCCCCTGGGATCGGGCAGTTCGGGGATGTACTTCTCCCTGAGCCCGGAAAAGACCTCGTCGACCTTCTCGTCGAACCACTGTGACGGGAAGGCAACGCTGATGGCCGTCACTCGACAGTTGAGACCGTGTACAAGGCAGCCGGCGACAATGCCCGATAGGGTTCCGCCTGAGCCGCATGCGAAAACTATTCGGTCAGGAATTATCCCCACCTTCTCGACCTGGTCTGCGATCTCTCCGATGGCGTCGATGTACCCCAGCGACCCCAGGGCGTCTGAAGCGCCAAGAGGGATGACGTAGGGCCGGTGCCCTTCGGTGCGGTAGGCATCGGCTATCTCTTCCATGCTCTTTGCCTGGTCCCTCAGGTCGGGGAGGGAGACGAAGGTGGTCCTTGCGCCGAAGAGGAGATCCAGAAAGAGGTTGCCCTCCGGAAGAGCCTCCGGGGTACCGTTCAGGACCAGGTGACACCCCATTCCCAGCTTGGCCGCCACGGCAGCTGTCGCCCTGGCGTGATTCGACTGGGGGCCTCCGCAGGTGATGAGGATGTCCGACCCCCTGGCTACGGCATCGGCAGCGCAGTACTCGAGTTTTCTTACCTTGTTTCCTGAAAGGGCCATGCCCGTAAGGTCGTCCCTTTTCAGGACCACATTGTCGCTCCCCAGGAGGACAGAGAGTCTGCCTGACGGCTGGATCGGTGTCGGAAGGATCGCCAGTTCAAGTTTCCGGGCAAATCTTTTCAATGTCTCCTTGACCTCCTTTGTGTCTGTACCTCTTGTTTGTGAACAGCATATCTATTTTGACACAACAAAGTAAATAATGCATATTAAGTAAATTCGCAGACCCTGTTTCCCAGGCCCTGCGCGGTTTTTTGGTATCAGGCAGATACACTTAAACAACGGGAGAGTGGCAACTATTGAAGGCAAAAAAGGGAGATTGGGTCCAGGTCTACAGGGTTGTTCTCGAAGCGGGAGAAAGGGCACCCCAGGTGCCGGAGGATACGGCGAAGGTGCCGCTGGAGATGAAGGTAAAGGGAAGCCTGCTGGAGGATTCGGCGGTCCCTGGGGACGAAGTGACCGTGGAGACGGCCGCAGGAAGAACGATAACAGGGAAGCTTGTAGCCGTGGAGCCACCCTACGATGTCAGCTTCGGGCCTCCACCGCCGGAGCTGAGGACCGTGGGCCGTGAGCTCAGGAAGATCCTTGCCGGAGGAGGGTGCCGTCATGAGCAGGGCTGATGACTACTCCTCGGTGATGGCCCGAAGGACCGAGATCATGAGGTGCTCTGTCGGCATCGACTACGGCTCCTTCTCAACCGGCAAGCTTGCCTTTGACTATGAGCGAATGATGGCGGAGACGGGGTATCCGCTGGATGAGGTCAAAAGGATCCAGAGGGAGTCAAACGTAGGTGAAACTCCCCTCATTGAGCTCAAGAACCTCACCGCGCTTGTCAGGAAGATATCGGAGCCGGGACGGGGGGCCAGGATCTTCGTAAAGGACGAGGCCAACAACCCCGCCAGGTCTTTCAAGGACAGAAGGGCCTCCCTTTCAGTTCATAACGCCCTCATGAAAGGCTACCCTGGTGTCGTGGCCGCCACCAGCGGCAACTACGGGGCAGCCGTGGCCAGCCAGGCCGCCAGGAAGAACCTCTCCAGCATAATCGTCCAGGAAGTGTTCGACAGCAGGGGCTTCGAACAGCCCGAGATAGCCGAGAAGGGACGGGCCTGCGAGGCCTACGGCTCCGAGGTGCTCCAGCTTTCTGTGGGGCCCGAGCTCTTTTACGTCTTTCTCCTCGTTCTTGAGGAGACAGGGTTTTTCAACGCATCCCTTTATACACCCTTCTCAATAGCCGGCATCGAGACCCTTGGCACCGAGATAGTAGAGCAGACCAGGGAACTGACGGGACGGGACCCCGACGCGATCATAAGCACTCACGCCGGGGGAGGCATCACTACCGGGACGGCCAGGGGAGTTCTGAAGGCTGGAAGCCCTGGGACAAGGATCATAGGGGCAAGCGTCAACCTTCAGGGTCTCCACATGGCATCAGACAGGGATTTCAACCGTAAGTCCTTCACAACAGGGCATACGGGGTTCGGTTTCCCCTTTGCAGTCTGGCCCGATCGCTCGGATGTCCCCCGGAACGCCGCAAGAGTGCTGCGCTACCTGGACCGGTACGTAACTGTAAGTCAGGGGTCGGTCTTCTACATCACCGAAGCTCTGGCCCAGCTGGAAGGTCTGGAGAGAGGGCCCGCAGGGAACACCTCCCTTACCGCGGCATTCTCTCTGGCCCGCACTATGGGCGAGGACGAGGTGGTGGTCGTCAACGAGACGGAGTACACCGGCGCCGGGAAACACCCCTACGCCCAGATAGCCTTCGCCAGGAAGATGGGAGTAGAGGTTTTCAGGGGAGATCCTTCAACGGAGAAGCCCGGAGAGAACATCGTGATCCCGATGAAGCCCGGGCAGGTAGCTGCCAGCGAGGTAGACCTGGACAGGCTCCGGGAGTCCTACGTGAAGAACGCCTGCAAGATTCTCGGTGAGGAGAGAGAGATCACTCCCGCCGATCTGGATTTCATCTGCGACGACGCCAGGCTTGACAGGGGAAGGGCACTGGAGCTCCTCACGGAGAACGGGGTCGGTCTTTCATTAGGAAGAAAGGAAGGATGAACGGATGGGATGGCGCCCCACGAGAATGGAAGTTAGTCTCGACAACCTGCGATACAACTACAGGCTCATAAAAGAGCACGTCGGAGGCGCCAGGGTGATCGCCGTGGTGAAGGCCAACGCCTACAACCTGGGGATCATTCAGGCATCCTGGGCCCTCAGGGGGGCGGGAGCGGACTTTTTTGCCGTTGCCACCCCCGACGAGGCCATCGAGTTGAGAGAGGGGGGAATAACCAGCCCTGTCCTTGTCCTGGGTACCTCACCCTACTCCGTGGCGGGAGAGTACGTTCGCCTGGGGATCCGTGCGGCCGTCACGGACCCGATGATGGCCAGGGCGCTCTCGACGGAGGCTGTCAGACAAGGCAGGAAGGCCTTTGTGCACATCAAGATAGACAGCGGTCTGGGACGTATCGGTTTCATCCCCGGCCATACCCTGGAAGCCGTGGAAGATATCGTCTCCCTTCCGGGCATTGATGCGGAAGGGGCCTTCACCCACTTTGCCCTTGCCGATACGGGAGACATGACGTACACCCGCGAACAGTACCGTCGCTTCCTGGAGGCCCTGGATCAGCTCTCGGCGAAGGGGATAAGGTTCAGGATGCGGCACTGCTGCAACTCTGCGGCCACTCTGGAGACGCCCGAGATGGCTCTGGACGCCGTAAGGCCTGGGCACATCATTGTGGGCATGTACCCATCGCCCGAAGTCAAACGCTCGATAATCGTAAAACCCTGCTTCGAGTTCAAGACAGCCATCGGCCTGATCCGGGAACTGCCCGCCGGGACGGGGGTCAGCTACGGTCTGGACTATGTTACTGGCCAGCACGAACGCATCGCCCAGCTTCCCCTTGGTTACGCCGACGGTTACTATAGGGAGCTCTGGGACAAGGATGTGGAGGTTCTCGTCGGAGGTGTCCGGTGTCCAGTGGTAGGGCGTATCTGCATGGACCAGATGATGGTGAATGTAACTTCCGTCCCCCAGGCCTCGGTGGGTGACGAAGTGGTCCTGATAGGCAGACAGGGGAGTGAGGAGATCACCCTTGACGAAATCGCCGGAAAGATGGGGACCCTGGCCTGCGTCCCGCCCACGCTGATCAGCAAAAGAGTGCCCCGGGTCTATATTGACCGGAGTTCAGAGGAGCTGAGTCGTTGAATTTAATTTGTGGTATCATTTCATGTGTTTTCTTCTTTAAAGCGTAAGGAAAAGGGAGGTCGAATGAATGCTCGCTATTGTGAACACGAAGTTCTGGAGGATCCTTGGCATCCTGCAGAAGATCATCATGATCATCTCCTCGATAGCCATCCTTGCCCTGGTCCTTGTCCAGGTCCTCCTGAGGTATGTCTTCGTCATGCCCCTGATGGGAGTCGAAGAGGTCGCCACCATGGTGGGTTTCTGGCTCTATTTCATGGGGGCCTCCTGGGGGACCGCAGAGAGGTCCCATATCAAGGCGGACCTTATGCAGGCTGCCATAAAGGATCCCAGGAAACTGATATGGGTGAAGGTCCTGACCTCTGCGGCCTGTGTGATCCTCTCGGCGATGATGATCTACTGGGGTTGGGGCTACACAGTGTGGGGCTACACGAGGATGCAGCTCTCCCCCACTCTCATGATCCCCATGATCTACTCCCAGGTGAGCATCTTTATTGGTGCTATCCTGATGTTCTTCTATTTCTGCGTTGAACTTGTCGATTATTTCCTTCAGGCTACGGGCAAGATCCCTCTCGATACTCCCGACGGATCCTGTCAGCCTGTGGACGCCCCGGCTATCTGCCCTGCCGATCAGGTCGGGGACTAGAAAGAGTTGTAGGAGTGGTCGAAAATGATTATTGCGATCAATCTTGCCATCCTTATCGGACTAATCGTTGTGGGGCTGCCCGTCCCGTTCTGTTTCATGACGGCGGCCATTTACATGGGCATAGTCTACGACTTCAGCTTCTCATTCCTTCTCCCGAGCGGCTATTACGCCCTTAACTCCCTGACGCTCCTTTCGGTCCCATTCTTCATCATGGCCGGGGCTCTCATGTCCTCGTCGGGTATAGCCGAGCGTCTCACCGACTTCGCCCAGGCCTTCCTGGGCAGGATGAGGGGCGGTATGGGCGCTGCCACCATAGTGGCCTGCGCCATCTTCGGGGCCATTTCGGGGACCTGCTCCTCGGCCGTTGCCTGCATTGGCGGCATCATGATCCCCCGCCTTGAGAAGCTCGGATACCCAAGGTACTACTCCGTGGCCATGGTGGGGTGCGCCTCGGTGCTTGGCCAGCTGATACCGCCGAGCGTCCCGATGATCCTCTATGCCTGGGTTACGCAGCAATCCGTTGCGGCATGTTTCCTGGCAACGGTCATCCCGGGGATACTTACCACCATTCTGATGTGTATTGTCAACTGGTTCGAAGTCAAGAGGATGGGGACCGTTCAGGTCGAGCCCCAGATACCCCTCTCCCAGAAGGTCCAGGTGATAGGCAGGGCCACGAAACACGGCATCTGGAGCCTTCTTATGCCCGTCATCATCCTTGGCGGGATCTACGGGGGGATAACAACCCCCACGGAATCGGCGGCCATCGCAGTCTTCTACGCAATCGTGGTGGGTTTCCTGATCCACAAGGAGCTGACCCCAAGGATCCTTGGACAGGCCCTGGTCAACTCCTCTACAACCACGGGCGTCTGTGTTTTGATGCTCTTTTTCGTCTCCATCCTGGCCAAGGTCTACACCATGCAGCGCATCCCGCAGCAGCTCGCGGAGTTCATGATGACCATCTCAAACAACAGGATCGTCCTGCTCCTGCTGGTGAATGCCTTCCTGATAATCATAGGAATGATGATGGACGACTTCAGCGGCACCATGCTCTCTGCTCCATTGCTTCTTCCGCTGATGGTGACCATCGGAGTGCACCCGGTTCACTTCGCGGCCATCATGGGAACCAACCTGGGACTGGGCAACGTCACTCCCCCCTGTGCTCCGATACTGTTCCTGGCGGGCAGGATAGGAGGGGCGTCAGTAGACGAGTACTTCGGGCCTGCCCTCAAGTTCATGATCTTCGCCCAGGTGCCGGTGATCATTCTGACCACCTACATCCCGGGTCTTTCGATGTGGCTCCCGCGTCTGATAATGGGGGTCCAGTAGGGGAATTCTCTTTATCATCCAGCAATCCTGAAGGGGGGTGGCATGATCAAGAAAGAATATGTATCCCGCTTGAAGGAGTTCTAGGATAGGAGGTTAGCAAAGCAGAGAAGGACTTGAAAAACCCTTTTTCTGTACTATTCAAGGAGGTGTTTTAGATGAGGAAGATCCTGGCGCTTGTTCTGGTGGCGGTCCTGGTCCTCTCGCTGGGAGCTGCCGCGACAGCGGCCCCGAAGTGGACCTTCAAGATGGGTCACCCGAATCCCGTGGATGTGCCGTATGACAAGACAGCTCACAAGTTCGCCGACCTGGTCTCCGAGAAGACCAACGGTCAGGTCAAGATCAACATCTTCCCCAACAACCAGCTTGGCGACTGGACGGAGACCTTTGAACTCATCTCCCGCGGGGTTGTCGAAATGGGCTTCCAGATCGCAAACGCCCAGTACGATCCGAAGCTGAACTTCGCCTACTACATGCCCTACGTTGTCAGCGATATCGAAGAGGCCAAGAAAGCCTACGCCCCGGGCGGCTGGGCCTTCGGGATCATCAAGGATCTCTGGCTTGAGCACGGCATCCAGCCCCTGGCGGTATACCCCATCGGGATGGCTGGCGTCTCTCTAAGATCAATGCCGCCCGCTCCTGGCGATCCCAACGTCCCCAAGAACATGAAGGTCCGGGTCATGCCCCTGGCAGCCTGCTCGATGACCTACGAGGCTCTTGGCTACATCGCGACCCCGATCCCCTACGCCGAGGTCTACAGCGGAATTCAGACCGGTATAGTCGATGGCCAGCAGGGTGGACCTCCCTTCCAGGCGTGGTCCTTCCGCGACGTCAACAAGGTCTGGATCCAGTACAACGACTACTTTGAACAGCACTGGATCACCATTAACAAGGGCGTATGGGACAAGCTCCCGGCCGATGTCCAGGCAGCCTTGCAGGAGGCAGCCAACGAGGCTTCTGCCATCCGTTGGGACCAGGTAGAGACAGAGGACGCCGATTACAGGAAGGTCCTCAAGGAAGAGTTCGGCTGGGATATCGTGATGCTGACCGATGAGGAGCTCAAGGCCTGCGCCGACAAGGTCCGCAGGGAAGTATGGCCGAAAATGAAGGACCTCCTCGGCGAAGATCTTTACACCGAGGTCCGCCTCAACTCGATGGTCGAATAGCTTCCCGCTTTTTTCAGGGACAACAGTTCTCAAGCTATAAAGGCGAGGGGCGGGAGGTAACTCCCGCCCCTCGCTTGAAAGAACGGGCAAAACGGAACAGTTACGATATGAACGGCGAGGTGGTAATGATATGGACGGGGCAAGGCTTTTAACGGGCGGCAGGATCAAGACCATGGACCCCGGGAACCCGACGGCGGATTCGATCCTTCTCTGCGGACAGAGGATCGCTGCCGTGGGAACTGGGAAACAGGTGATGGGTCATCCCCTTGCCTTTAAGGCAGACAAGATCGACCTGGAGGGGCGAAGGGTTATTCCCGGGATCATCGACGGGCACCTTCACTTCGCTGCCTGGTCGGAGGGCAAGATGGCCGTTGACCTGTCGGGATGCCGTTCGATCCACGAGGTGGTGGAAAAACTGAAGGAGAGGGCCGCCTCTTTACCCGACGGTAGGTGGATCAGGGGGATGCATTTCGACCACTCCCGGTTCGCCGAGAACAGACTCCCCGATAGATCCGACCTGGATGCCGTGAAGAACCCCGTTCTTCTGACCAGGGTCTGCTACCATGCTCACTGCGCAAACTCCAGGGCCCTTGAGCTGGCGGGCATGAGGGACAGGAAGGACCTCCCCGGGGGGGTCCAGAGGGATGGCGCCGGGAACCTGACAGGTGTAGTGCTTGAAAGCGGCGCTGACCTGCTCTACGATGCCTTCAGGAGGGATACTCCCGTCGGGGAGGAGCACCTGGAAGGAATGGCCGCCAGCATGAGGGAGATGGCCTCCTACGGAGTGACCTCCATCAGCACCTCGGCGGCGGTGCATATCGGTATCGACGAGTCCTTCGGCCCCTACCAGGAACTCCGACGCCGGGGCAGGCTCCTCCAGAGAGCGACCATACACGTCAATGATCTCCTGCCCTTCGGGATCTCGTCCTTCCTTGGAGACGAAATGATAAGGTACGGCGGACTTAAGCTCTTTGCCGACGGAGGTTTCTGCGCCAGGACGGCTGCCATGTCCTTCGAATACAGGGGTATGCCGGGCTACAGGGGAGAACTGAATTACGATCCGGTCCTTTTCCGGGAGATAGTGTCAAGGGCCCAGGAGCAGGGGGTCCAGGTGGCGGTCCACACCAACGGGGACCGGGCGATGGATATGGTCCTTGATGCCATGGAGAGGGCCGCCGAGCTTTTCCCGAGGCCGTGGCTTAGGCACAAACTCCTGCACTGCTACGTGGTCAGACCGGAGCAGGCCGCAAGGATGGCCGCCCTTGGTGTGGTCGCCGACGTTCAGCCCGTCTTCGTCTCCGACGAGATCGACATCGCCGAGGAGGGTGTCCCCGAGGAGATGCTGCCCTTCTCCTACGCGTGGAAGTCACTCAGGGAAGCCGGTATCATTGTTGCCGCCAGTTCCGACTGCCCGGCTGCTTCCCCCAACCCTTGGCGTGGGGTAGATGCGGCGGTGAACAGGGTGAGGGTCGGCGACAGGACACCCGTCGGCGGCTGGTACCCAGGTCAGAAGATGGACCTCGACGAGGCGCTTGAGATGTTTACCAGCAACGCCTCCTTCTCCATAGGTATGGAGAGAGTCCTGGGTTCCCTGGAGCCGGGCAAGTTCGCCGATCTCGTGGTCCTCGAGGACGATCCCTGGGAGATGGCTGACGGGGATCTGTCGGGCGTAAGGGTTTTTGCCACCTTCAGGGGTGGTGAGCCCATTTTCGGAAAAATTTAAAGAGGGAGGTTTCGCCATGGAATATACAGACACGAACAGTCTGGTCCCAAAAGAGGTCGTGAAGGGCGTCCACGGAAAGTTCGTCCACTCCCCCCACATGACGATGGCCTGGTGGCATATAGAGGAGGGAGCGATGCTCCCGGAGCACTCCCACGA
This sequence comes from Synergistaceae bacterium, assembly GCA_012729145.1. Lineage (GTDB taxonomy): Bacteria > Synergistota > Synergistia > Synergistales > Thermovirgaceae > 58-81. The sequence goes on from JAAYDT010000018.1 coordinate 26,752, forward strand.
GCATGAGCAGGTGGTCAACGTGATCGAGGGAACACTCGAGATATCCTCGGGAGGCAAGAAGTGGACCCTGGGACCCGGGTCTGTCCTTGCCATTCCTTCGGGTGTTCCCCATCTTGCCCGGGGTGTTACGGAATGCCGCGTGATAGACGCTTTCTACCCGGCCAGGGAGGATTACAAGTAATTCCGTGACTCGTACCCTCCAGACAAGCTGAAGGACCTGGTCCCGACGAGGTCCCGAGGTGCTTAAAAGAGGGAGGAGTTTTAACGAGGGGCGCGCCCTGTCGCTGCGCTTGGGGCATCTTGTGACTCGTAACAAGAAAAACCCAAAGGCGTGAACAGTGAACGGTAAACAGTAAACAGGTTAGCCCTGGGAAAAAAGATCTGCTTCCGGTCTTTCCGTTCACCGTTTAACGTTGAAGCTTGTGTCTCTGGTCTCGAGATGACAGGCAATGGCAAGGCCGTGACTCGGAAGCGCAAGGGGAGATATTCTTGGACGAGATCGACTTTGTCACCCTTATACCCTATGTCTTCATAACAACCTTTACACCGGGCCCCAACAATATAAGCTGCGCAGCCAGCGCTGCAAGATGGGGTATGAAAAGGACCTGGGGTTACCTCCTCGGCATAGGTTCGGGTTTCTTTTTCATTCTTCTGCTCTCCGGGGCCTTCTCGGGGACACTGATAGGTTTCATCCCCTGGTTGGAGAGATATATGAGATGGGTAGGCGCTGTCTATATCCTCTGGCTCGCCTGGGGACTCGCAAAGAGCGAGGGGCAGGGTGGGATCGGGGCTGAAAGCCCCATGAGAGGTTTCGCCAAGGGGTTCGTCCTGCAGTTCGTCAACCCCAAGGCCATTCTCTACGCCGTGACCCTTTACACTGCATTTCTGGGACCCATCCTGGCTCGCCCCCTCCCGGTCGTGTTTTCCGCTGCGCTCTTTGCCACTGTCGGTTTCTCTTCTATCCTGGCCTGGGCGGTCTTTGGGCTGGGGATAGACCGTTTCCTGCAGAACCCCCTTCACAACCGGACCGTCAACGTCTGCTTCTCCCTTCTTCTTGTATGGACTGCCGCCAGCGTGGTTGGCCTCCTGTAGGAACCCGCTCTCAGCCTGTTTGCAGCTTGTCTGCCCTTGACGAGGGACCGCTTTAACCTGACAATATAATAGATATTGTCAGGGATAGCGGGCTGTCTGACCGACAGCTCCCAGGGGGGGTCCATGACAACTGATAGCGTTGTTCTTGATCTTGACGAAAGCCGGATCGTCATTCCCAGGGACCGACGGCTCCGCAAGGTCTACCTTGAGTTCAGTTCCAGATGCAATCTCAACTGTCCCATGTGCTTCCGCGAATCCTGGACGGAGCCCCAGGGCGATATGGACTGGGACCTGTTCCTGCGGCTTGCCTCGGACCTGGAGCAATTCCCCCGCCTTGAGACGGTCCACTTTCTCGGAATAGGAGAACCCTTCTGCAATCCCAGGCTTGTTGAGGCTGTCGGTATCATCAAGTCCGGCAACAGGCGAGTAAGAATAACCACCAACGCCACTCTGCTCGACAGAAGCGCCGCGAGGGCTCTTGTCGCCGCAGGAGCCGATATCGTCGACCTCTCCGTTGAGGCCGAGAATGTTCCATGGCCGGGGAGGGTCAACAGTCTGGAGACCCTGTCAAAAGCAGCTGAGGAGCTACTGGAGGCGAGGAGGCATGCGGGGTCCAACGCCTGTGAGACCCGTACCGCCCTGGTAGTTACCCGTTCGAACCTGCCTCTGGTCCCTGATATCGTGCGATCCCTTAAAGGCAGGGGTGTCAGCGCGGTCTCGGTGAGCAACCTGCTCCCGACCGATATGGAGGCCGACGCCAACCGGCTCTACCCGCTGTCGCTCGAAGAGGAGGTAGCCGTCCGTTCGAAACTCTACACCCAATTCCAGCACGCCGGGATCAAGCCCGAGCTTCCAAGGTTCGCGCTCTCTACCGAGCGGCACTGCAACTTTGTGAGGTCTGAGTCATGTTTCATAAGATGGGATGGCCTTGTGGCGCCGTGCCTGAGGTTGTGTCACGGCTACAGCGAGATCGTCCTTGGGAGGGAGAAGGAGGTGGTCCCCTGGTTCTTCGGAGATCTGAAAAGACAGGGGCTGGCAGAGATCTGGGACGACCCCGGTTACGTTTCCTTCAGGTGGAGACTGAGGAGAGCCCTCTACGCCTCCTGCCTGGACTGCAACCTCCTCAGGTCCTGCGAGTACGCCAAGACCACCGAGAGCGACTGCTGGGGCGACTCACCGGCCTGCAGCGACTGTCTGTGGGACCGGAACCTTATACGGTGCCCCTAGAAAATATTCCCTGGTGAAAAAGGAGGTGACAGAGAGGTCCTTTGAGGTATTCAGGCTAACTCTTTGAACGAAGGATAGAGAGTCTCGAGAGATCTTCATCGTGAGGCGGCAAGGATGTCACAAAAGGAGAAGAGGAGGGAAAGACATGGAAGCGCTGCGTCTTTTGAGGGTTGACCTTTCCGCGGGAACGGTCAAACAGGAGCCTTTGAACCCCGATTGGGTGAGACAGTTCATAGGCGGACGTGGATACGGGACCAAGCTGCTCTACGAGGAGCTGAAACCCGGGACGGACCCTCTCTCAGAGGGGAACAAGCTTATCTTCGCCAACGGGCCCCTGACGGGTTCCAACGTCCCCACCGGCGGAAGGTACATGGTGGTCACCAAGAGCCCCCTGACAGGATTCATCGCCTCAAGCAACTCCGGAGGTTACTGGGGGGCCGAACTGGCCAGGACAGGCTATATGGCGCTCGTCGTCGAGGGGAAGTCGAAGAAGCCCGTCTACCTGTGGATCAAGGATGACAAGGCTGAGCTGCGAGACGCTTCTTCGCTCTGGGGGAAGGATACCCATGCGACCACCGATGCGGTACTGAAGGAAGTGGGAGATCCCAAGGCCAGGGTGGCGTGCATCGGCCCCGCCGGGGAAAAACTCTCCCGCATCGCCTGCATCATCAACGACAAGCACCGCGCGGCGGGCCGGAGCGGCGTTGGTGCCGTTATGGGATCAAAGAACCTGAAGGCCATCGCCGTGAAGGGAAGCGGGACCTTCAAGGCCGCAAACCCCGAAGGGCTCAAGGAGACCCTGAGGGTGGGCATGCAGAAGATAAAGGAGAACGGGGTTACCGGCGAGGGGCTTCCAACCTACGGTACCGCGGTCCTGGTCAACATCCTCAACCAGCTCGGGAGCTACCCCTACAAGAACTTCCAGGAATCGCAGCATGAGGGCGCAGAGAAACACTCTGGCGAAAAACTTGCAGAGACCTTCCTCACAGGGAGGACCAACTGCTTTGCCTGCCCGATCGGATGCGGCAGGGAGACGGCCCTTGAGGACAAGAAGGGTGAAGGCCCCGAGTACGAGACCCTATGGGCGCTGGGGAGCAACTGCGGTGTCGACGACCTCGAGCCCATTATCCGTGCCAACTACATATGCAACGAACTGGGACTGGACACCATCAGTGCCGGAGGCACCATCTCGGCGGCGATGGAACTCTACGAGAAGGGATTCATCCCCAAGGAGGATCTTGGCGTAGGGCCAGAACTGAAGTTCGGCTCTGCCGACGCCCTGGTCTACTGGACGGAGAAGATGGGCAAGGTCGAGGGTCTGGGTGAGAAGATGGCACAGGGAAGTTACAGGCTGGGGGAACTTTACGGGCACCCGGAGTTCTCCATTACTGTCAAGAAACAGGAGCTCCCCGCCTACGACCCGCGGGGCATCCAGGGTATCGGTCTCACCTATGCGGTGAGCAATCGGGGGGCCTGCCACGTGAGGGGGTACCTGATCTCTCCCGAGGTCCTGGGCATACCCGAAAAGCTCGACCCCTGGGTGACGGAGGGCAAGGCCCAGTGGGGCAAGATATTCCACGACCTGACGGCCGCTATAGATTCTTCGGGCATGTGTCTCTTCACTTCTTTCGCGCTCGGTGCAGGCGACTATGCCGACATGCTCAAGCACGGGGCCGGTATGGACCTTGACGCCGACAGCCTTCTCGAGGCAGGGGACCGGATATGGACCCTGGAGCGGCTCTTCAACCTCAGGGAGGGACTCGATCCGGCCAGGGACGACACTCTTCCCGTAAGGCTTCTCGAGGAACCCATACCCAAAGGGCCTGCCGAGGGCAAGAAAAGCCGCATCGACGTGATGATCCCTGAGTACTACAAGCTTCGGGGCTGGGACGAGAAGGGCGTTCCCAAGCCCTCAAAGCTTGCCGAACTGGGCATCAAATAGGAGGCGGATATGATCCGGGTCTCCTTCTTCGGGATCGTCAGAGAGATAGTCGGGGAGAAGGAAACGCAGGTCGAAGCAGAAGATTCTGTGGCAGACCTCCTGGAGGCACTCTCCGGAAGGTACGGTATAGGTTTCGGGGAGAAGGTCCTGAAGACGCAGGAGCGTGACCTGGACCTTATCCTGATCCTCAACGGGAGGCACATCGAACATATCGGCGGACTGTCAGCTCCATTGAAAGAAGGGGACCACCTGGCCGTCTTCCCCCTTGTCGGCGGTGGCTAGGTCCTGCGAGAGCACTTCTTTCGGAGGGGCTCTTCTGCGATAATGCGGAAGAGCCCCCTTTTCTTTCAAGGGAGTGAGGACTTTACAGGGGTGGGGTATATGTCCGGGGAGACCGTAGAGTTGAGGGGAGTGACCCCATCGGAACTGACCTCGTTCTTCCTGTGCGAAGGCTTCCATGAGGCGATGCCTATGGGGACCTGGGAAAGAGGAAGTACGAAGGCACGGGTCGGAGGGGAGACGACGATCAGTATCGGTTCGCTGAGGATCCCTTCGGTTACCGTTGCCTTTTCCGGTCCCGAAAGGGAGCTGGGTTCCCTTCTGGCCCGCTTCAGATCCTGTTTCCTTCGTGCTGGGGGGTAAGTTCAGGCAGGGCCAGGTCATGGATAGAGGAGGTACCCTGTAGGGGACCACTTCGAGGTTTTTTAGGGGATAACGGTTTATACTTCTTGTGAAGGAGGTGGGTCCAGTGAAGGATTTCGAGAAGATGGGCTCCTTTTACCTGGGGAGACAGGTAGATGACACCTCGGGGGCCATGACGGGTGATCTTCTGCTCTACGATGCCAAGGACCTGACGACTCACGGAATGATCATCGGCATGACCGGCAGCGGCAAGACGGGGTTGGCGATCTCGCTGATCGAGGAGGCTCTGATAGATAACATTCCTGTGATAGCCATTGACCCAAAGGGGGACATACCCAACCTGCTTCTGTCGTTCCCCGAACTGTCACCGGAGGACTTCCTGCCCTGGGTAAGCCATCAGGAGGCTTCCAGGAAGGGGCTCTCCCCTGAGCAGTTTGCCGAGAAGACGGCTACGGACTGGAAGAAGGGGCTGCAGGAATGGGGCATAGACGGACCGAGGATCCGCAAGATGAAAGAGTCCGTGGATATGACGATCTACACCCCGGGGAGTTCGGCCGGAAGAATGGTGAGCATCCTCCACTCCTTCGACGCCCCTCCGGAAGCCATAAGGGCCGACGGAGACCTCTTCCGTGAGAGGATCCAGACCACGGCATCAAGCATCCTGGCCCTCATGGCTATCGACGCCGACCCTTTGACCAGCAGGGAACATATCCTGATCTCCAGGGTCCTGGAAGAGAAGTGGTCCCGGGGAGAGTCGCTGGATATACCCTCCCTCATCGAGATGATCAGGGTTCCCCCCTTCAGGTCCGTGGGAGTGCTGGACCTGGAGACCTTTTACCCCTCCGGCGCCAGGATGGACCTGGTCCTCAGGCTGAATCACCTGGTCGCTGCGCCGTCCTTCGCTCCCTGGATGGAGGGGGACCCGCTGGACGCAGGAAGATTCCTCTACACGGCAGACGGGAGGCCCCGTGCGTCCATATTCACCATAAGCCACCTCTCCGACCGGGAGAGGATGTTCTTCGTATCGCTACTGCTCAACGAGATCCTTGGCTGGGTCAGGACCCAGCCGGGCACCTCCAGCCTCAGGGCCATACTATACATGGACGAGATCTTCGGCTTCTTCCCGCCGGTGATGAACCCGCCCTCGAAGACGGTACTCCTTACGCTACTGAAGCAGGCCAGGGCATACGGCCTGGGGGTCCTCCTGGCCACCCAGAACCCTGTGGACCTGGACTACAAGGGGATATCCAATACTGGGACCTGGTTCATCGGCAGGCTTCAGACTGAACGGGACAAGTCTCGGATCCTCGAAGGGCTCAAGGGGGTCTCGGAAAAGGGGTTCCCTCTCCCGGAGCTGGACAGGATGATATCAGGACTTGGGAAACGGGTTTTTTTGCTTCACAATGTCCATGAGGACAGGCCCGTACTGTTTCAGACCCGCTGGGCCATGTCCTACCTGGCTGGGCCGGTGACAAGAGAGCAGATAAAGACCCTTGCCGGAGACAGTCCTGTCGTCCAGGTTCCTCCCAAAGCCAGTGCCCCAGTCATCCCCGACGGTCCCGCCGTCCAGGCCCAGGCTCCTGTAGCGCCGAGTGTGATACCCTCGGGAATACCCTCGGTATTCCTCCCCGCTCCAGCGAGTGTCCAGGCCGAGTACGCCCCCTTCCTGGGAGCTTTCGCCAGGGTCCATTTTAGCGATGCCAAAAGGAAGTTCGCCGAGACCAGGAACTTTGCCTATGCTGTCGAGATCAGCGAGGGACCACTTCCCGTGGACTGGGAGAACGCCTTCGGCATTGACGTGGACCCTGCCGGTCTATCCCAGGGTATCCCTTCGCCGGTCATGTCCGAGGTGGCGTCGCCGGGTCTCGATCCGAAGGCCTATGTCAGGTGGGGGAAAGACTTCCTCAAGTGGCTTCCACAGAACGCCATGATGACCCTGATGACATGCCCCTCTTTGAAGGAAGTTGCCAGGCCTGGCGAATCCCCGTCGGATTTCGCAGCCCGGATCGCCCTGATGAAGCGGGAACTGCGTGATGCCGAGGTGGAGAAGATCCGCCGCAAGTACGCCTCGAAACTGACCACCCTCCAGAACCGGCTCATGAGGGCCGAACAGGCCATCGAGAGGGAGGCCGAGCAGGCCAAGCACAAGAAGATGGAGACGGCCATATCCTTTGGAACGGCCATTGCAAGTGCTTTGCTTGGAAGGAAGGTCAACACCTATTCTGCGTCCAGGGTGGGGACGGCTGTCTCCAAGGCAGCCCGGCTGCAGAAAGAGAGCGGCGACGTTGCCAGGGCCAGGGAGACCGCCGGGGCGGTCCGGCAGGAGATAGCCGACCTTGATGCCAGGCTTGAGGAAGAGATCAATGCCATAACCACTGTGGGATCCCCGGAGACGGAGATCCAGGAGGAGTTCATCAGGCCCAAGGCTTCCGGGATGAACCTTATTCTTCTGGGCCTTCTCTGGTTACCATACTCCCGTGATGCCCAGGGAGGGATCGCACCCCTTTGGGGTCTTCAGGAGTGATCGGGGTACCTGGTCTGCCTGGTAAGTGAGGACCCATGAGCAGAAGGACTGTTACAGTTTTTGCCGTGCTGGTTTTTCTTTCGGGAGGGGTGCTGGGCTGGGTGAGGTTCAGCCCGGTAACTCCCCTGTCCGAAGAAGAGAACCGTGAGATCCCGGGAGCTGTATCTCCGGAGATGGATGGGCTACCGAAAGCCGATGAAAGGATGTGGGCCTCCCCGGGAGGTCGGGAAGAGGCTCCTGAGAAGCATGATTTCCGTCCGGCCACGGGAGAACCCTTCAGCAGAAGTGACCTCGAGGCCTCCCAAACCCGATCTTGCGATATCATCCCTGAGAGATCCGAAAGAGCTGTATTCGATCCCGGGACCATACACCCGGCCGTCGGGGATGTGGCCGAGCAGGCCCGGGAGATGGTCGAGGATCTGGACAGGAGGACCCTGGAGAACACGAAAAAGGTCCTGGAAGCTATCCCCTTTGTTGAGATCATCCCCGAAAAGGCAGAGTTGCGCCCCTCCGGTGACGGGGTGAAACTGACAATAACAGTGGATCCCCAGAACATCTCTTTCGGGGGAAAGGCCCGAAATGCCGGAACCCCCGCCGAAGAAACAGCATCGGGGGACGAGGGACTCCAGGAAGAACAAGCGCAGTGATCCATGTTTTACAGACCCCCGGGAGATAGATCTTCCGGGACAAGACAATGGAGGTGTTCAAGTGATGAAAAGAACCGTAGCCACACCCGATGCGCCGGCGGCGATAGGCCCTTACAGCCAGGCGGTATGGGCCGGCAGTATGCTGTTCGTATCGGGGCAGATCTGTATCGACCCGAAGACCGGAGATCTGGTCGGCAATACCGCAGAGGAACAGGCAGAGCAGGTGCTGAAGAACCTCGGGGCCATTCTCAAGTCCCAGGGGCTTTCCTTTGAGAGCGTGGTGAAAGCCACTGTATTCGCAAAGGATATGAACGACTTTTCAGCTGTCAACGATGTCTACGCCAGGTATTTCAAGGTCGACCCGCCCGCCAGGGTCTTTGTCGAGGTCTCCCGGCTGCCCAGGGATGTTCTGGTTGAGATAGATGCCGTTGCCGTAAAGGACTAGAGCATTGACAAAGAGGAGGAAAATACGTACTGTTTTATCAGCCGGTTAAAACCGGCAGATTCTGCTGTATGGGAGGCATTATCTAAATGCAGGGTACGGTCAAATGGTTTAATGAGGCAAAGGGGTACGGTTTCATCACCCCCGACGAAGGCAACGATGTCTTTGTCCACTTCAGCGCGATCCTGGGAGAAGGATTCAAGACGCTTGCCGAAGGGCAGCGTGTCGAGTTCGAGGTAGTCCAGGGGGAGAAGGGTCCCCAGGCGGCAAACGTAGAGAAGATATCCTGACCTTATTCCTTAAGACGACGTATAGCAGGCATGACAGACTCAAGGCGGTACCCTCGATCGGGTACCGCCCGTTCTTTTCCTTTTAACCCTGCCGAGAGTCTCAAAAACCTTCCAGGGCTTGCCCTGTGGCCCCGGGGATGCGATAATCCCTTTGAACAAAGCCTTTTCGAGAGGAGGTCGACAGTAGTGAACAAATCGGAACTGGTCCAGGCCGTGGCAAAAGCAGCAGGTCTGAGCAACAGCAAGGCCACCCAGGTGGTGTCGACAGTGATAGGCGAGATCGCGGGAGCCCTCGCCAAGGGAAACAAGGTCCAGATAGCGGGCTTTGGTACCTTCGAGGTCAGACAGAGAGCAGCAAGAGAGGCACGTAATCCCCAGGACCCCACCAAGAAGGTCAAGGTCCCTGCAAGAAAAGTCCCCGCCTTCCGTGCAGGGAAGGCGCTCAAGGACAAGGTCAGCTAGTTCTTTTATTTCTTTTCCGCCCCGCAAAGGGGCGGTTTTTTTATTCCTTCCGGTCACCTTTGTCTCCCCTTTAACCTTTACCCTTTTTCATTTACTATTGAGCCGCAGGCACAATTCCATCCAGGGGTGTTCCCATGACCGATAAGGATCGATTGTATGACTCAAGCCCTATCCGGCTTGAGGGGATCTCAAGGGCCGATCTCTTCGAGCACTCCGGGGCCGCCAACCTTATTGTTGACACGGACACGACAATACTGGCGGTAAACGTCATGTTCGAGACAGTAACGGGCTACTCCAGGAGTGAGGTGGAGGGGACCCTGAGCTGGAGGGATCTCGTACACCCCGAGGACAGGGAGAGAATGGAGGAGTACCATCGCCTTCGACGGGTGGACCCCGAACTGGTCCCCGCCAACTACGAATACCGTTTCATCACCTCCGTCGGGCAGGTTAGATGGGGTCTTCTGACCGGGGCCACCCTGGCCGACGACTCGAGAACCCTCTTGTCCGTCGTGGATATTACGGAACTTAAGGAGAAGGAGTCGGCCCTGGGGAGGGCCGAGGAGCTCTATCGGGGGATAGTCCAGACCCAGACGGAGTTGATATCCCGATTCACTCCGGACTTCACGCTGACCTTCGTCAACGATGCCTACTGCCGCTACTTCGGGGAGACCAGGGAGCAGCTGGTAGGGAGCTCCTTCGTTCATCACGTCCTCCCCGAGGACCTTGCCGACCAGAGAGCCTACTTTGCCTTGCTGACCCCTGAAAGACCTGAAAATGAAATGGAAGAGAGAGCCATTCTTTCTTCAGGAGAGGTTCGCTGGCAGCGCTGGCATGACCGGGGCATCTTCGACGAAAAGGGCAATCTCATCGAGATCCAGTCCATCGGAAGGGATATTACGGATCTCTATCTGACAAGGGAGAAGCTCGACAGCACCATCGAAAAGCTCAAGAACTCCTTTGCCCGCGCCATTGAGATGGCGGGGAAGATCATAGAGGTCAGGGACCCCTTCACAGCAGGTCACCAGAGACGGGTGGCCAGGATCGCAAAGGAGATGGCCTCGACGCTGGGCCTGTCGAGGAACGAGGTAACCGCCATCGAACTTGCGGCCCTTGCCCACGACGTGGGCAAGATCCATGTCCCCAGCGAGATCCTGAGCAAGCCGGGAGTGCTTCAGCCGACGGAGTGGTCCATCATCAGGCAGCACCCCGTATACAGCGCCGAGATACTGAAGACCCTGGTGACCCCCTGGGAGCTGGCCGATATCGCGCTGCAGCACCATGAAAGGTATGACGGGAGCGGATATCCCCAGGGACTGTCCGGCCAGGAGATAAGGATAGAGGCCAGGGTGATCTCCGTTGCCGATGTGATCGAGGCCATGTCTTCTCACCGACCATACCGCCCGGGGGTGGGGATCGAAAAAGCCCTGGAGGAGGTCGAGGCGGGAAGAGGAACCCTCTTTGATCCCGCCGCCGCCGATTCAGCTCTCTATATTTTCAGGAAGAAGGGGTTCGAGATATGAAAAACCTTGTCAGGATGAAACTGGAGGCCCAGGAGGTGGTAACAGGCCCCTTTGTGGGGATCAACAGCCCGGACATGGTGGAGATCCTGGGTCTGTCAGGCTTCGATCTCTGCGTGATCGACACTGAACACGGTCCCATGGATCCTGAGTCGATACAGCCGCTGATAAGGGCGGCCGAGCTCTCGGGGATGACCCCCGTGGTCCGTGTGCCCCGTGCCGAGCCCGTGGAGATACTTAAGGTCCTCGACGTGGGTGCCCACTGTATCCACGTCCCCCAGGTCAACTCGCCCGAGACGGCCCGGGTGGTAGCAAGGGCCGCAAGGTATCATCCGGCCGGGATGCGGGGCGTGGCAGTGCCGAGAGCGCTATCCTACGGGCTCCGTCCCCTTGGTGAAGCGCTGGAGGAGGCCAACCGGGAGGTAATGGTGATAGTCCACTGCGAGAATGTCTCGGGGCTTGATAGGATCGACGAGATCGCCGCCGTGGAGGGGGTAGACATGGTCTTTGTCGGTCCCTACGACCTTTCCCAATCCCTGGGGGTACCCGGGGAGATCTTCCACCCTTCCATGGTGAAGGCCGTTGCGCGGGCTCTCGAGGCCATAAAGCGCGCAGGAAAGCCCGCGGGTATCTTCGTCACATCTCCCGAGGAGGCAGAACGCCGTATCGGGGAGGGGTTCCGCTACATCGGCTACAGCGTTGACAGCCTTATCTTTGGCAAGGCCTGCAGAGAGATCGTCAGCACCTTGAAAAGCCGCAGGCAGGACACTTGATGCACCCCTCCTGACGGGCCATGGAGGCCCCGCAGACGGGGCACATGTCCGTATCGGAGAGGGACTCCATCATCCCCTTCTCCTCCATGTCGAGGTATCCCATGCTGAGCAGCCCGTAGGCTATCGCGTCGGGAACCGACATGATCACACCGTCGTCGTGCCATACGGGCTGGGATCCCCCGATGCCCTTCATCTGCTTGATTATGGCGTGGATCCTGACGCCGCTCCTCAGGGAGAGAGATATGAGCCTGCCCATTGCCTCGGTGAATGCCGTTGTCTCGTGCCCAGATTTGCCCATAGTGGTGAATACCTCCACGGGGCGTCCGTTCACCTCGTTCACGGTGAGGTAGAGGTTGCCGTAGCTTGTGGGGATCTTGGCGGTCTTGCCGCCCAGGATGAAGGGGCGCTCCATGGGGCTCTCCACTTCCGATATCTGCGGGATCGGGAGGGCCTGCTGGACGGCAGGCCTGTCAACATAGAGGACCTGGCCCGAACGGCAGCCGTCGCGGAAGACGGTGATCCCCTTGCAGTGGGTCTTCCAGGCTAGGACGTAGGCTTTCTCGACGTCCTCCACAGTGGCGCTGTTGGGGAGATTGATGGTCTTGCTCACGGCGTTGTCCACGTACTCCTGGAAGGCCGACTGCATCTTTACATGCCACTCGGGGGCTATCTGGTGAGACGTCTTGAAGACTCTGGCGATCACGTCCTGGGACTCGCCCATCTCAAGTGCCTCCACGTAGTAACGGTTCCGGTAGGAGAACTGCTTTCCCTCCAGGACCTCCTTGGTGAACTCCAGCGCAAAGACCGGCTCTATCCCCGATGAGCAGTCGGCGATCATCGACAGGGAGCCAGTTGGAGCTATGGTGGTTATGGTGGAGTTGCGCAGGCCCGAATCGGGAAGTGCGGGGCATACCCCCCTGGTCAGCGCCAGGGCGGCGCTCTCCTGTCGGCCTACGGTGTTAATGGTCGATATGACGCTCCTTCCCAGCTCGAGGGCCTCATCAGAGTCGTAGGGTATCCTCAGCTGGAAGAGCATGTCGGCCCACCCCATCACTCCCAGGCCGATCTTGCGGGTCTTCTTGACCATCTCCTCGATCTGGGGCAGGGGGTAACGGTTCACGTCGATCACGTCGTCAAGGAACCGGACGGCCAGCCTCGTGGTGAGCCTCAATTTTTCCCAGTCGACCCCGTTGTCCTTGACCATGTGACCCAGGTTGATGCTCCCCAGGTTACACGCCTCGTAGGGCAGCAGCGGCTGTTCGCCACAGTTATGGACTACAAGCCCGTTGGCATCAAAGGCATTCTCGCCGGGAACAATTACGTCAAAGACTTCCTCAATGCACTCTTGGACCAGCAGGTCTACAGTTGCAATAAAATACTCCCTGTTCATATTCCGCCTGTAGTGTTCAAGGCTTCCCATGAGTTTTCCCTGTTTGTCGGAGTCCCTGAAACCTACCTTCTCCGAAAAAAGCCTGATATTTTCCCTGGAGATCACCAGTTCATGCTGAGCAAGTGTCTGGTAGGCTTTCATGCCCCCCTTGCCGTCAGGCAGAAGGGCCGACCGTTCTTTGCGCCGGTTTTTGTATATAGTGCTTGCTATGCCAAACCTCAAAAGCATCCTTTGGACAGCCTGAAGGGTTGGCAAAGAACTCTGGCTAAGCCGGACGCTTATTCCCTTTTCCTGTTCTCCCTGGACTGAACCGTCAGCATCGAAGAGTCCACTGAGGAAACCCTTTACAAAAGCGGAAGAGGTATCGGTCTCCATTTTCCGCGTAATCCCTTTGTTTCCGGAGGACATGCCAAGGTATGATGCGAGCGATCCGATCGCGCTTGTGGACATTCTGTATTCGTTCCTGCCCCTTACCGGGATCCATCCCTGGAAATCACTTCGATGGGGCAATGTTTGAACTGCTTTTAAAGCTTCGTCCATTACAGCCAGGGAACCCTGTCCCATATTCTCTTCCCCGGCAGCCTTTGCACCGGGTACCCAAAGGGAAAGGACGGTTTTGTCCTTCTTGATAGTCCCATCGCCGACCAGAAGCCCCATGACATAACCTTCTTCAAGAGTTCCAAAACCTTCCCAATCCGTCCACGACCTGTGATCGTTGATCTTTATCCGGTCGCCTGGTTTGAGTTGCCCGGCAGCAACCCATTCCGTATCCTCCCTGTAGCGGGTTTTCCTTGATACCTTAAGTATCGGGTGGTCTTCGGTAAGCCTGATGCTGAAGCCCTCCCTGGTTTCAAGGCGAAAGACCGGTTTTTCTCCGGTTTTGAAAAACCCCGCTTCAGAAGAAGAAACCCGCTTCCCGTTAAGCAAAAGGTCTACTTTACGGCCGCAAAGATCCCTGGCAGGTTTAGGCCCTTCGACAGTATGGATCAAGGAATCCCCCGAAACACAGGGATTAGTTGACGTGATAGCGCCCAGATGCGCCAAGGCGTTGTCCTTGTTCAGCTTGTCGAGGAAGACCATCCCAGGGTCTCCTGTTTTCCAGGCCATCTCGCAGATCAGCCGGAAGAGTTCCCTCGCCCTGACGGTCCGGACCACATCCCGGGATCTGGGGTTAAGCAGGTCCCAGTAGTCGTCGTTCTCCACGGCCCTCATGAAGTTGTCGGAGGTGCCCACAGAGATGTTGAAGTTATGAAGCTTGCCCTCCTCGGTCTTGGCCCTGATGAAATCGAAGATATCCGGATGGTCGGCGTCCAGGATTCCCATATTGGCTCCCCTTCGCATACCCCCCTGCATGACCACTTCCGTAGCGTGGTCGAACATACCCATGAAGGAGATGGGACCCGAAGCTATCCCGTTCGTGCTTGAGACCTTGTCGCCCTTGGGCCGGAGCTTGCTGAAGTTGTACCCCGTCCCCCCACCTGACTTGTGGATAAGAGCCATGTGCTTCAGGGAGTCAAAGATCCCCTCCATGCTGTCCTCTACGGGCAGGACAAAGCAGGCTGCGAGCTGTCCCCCCTGGCGTCCGGCGTTCATCAGGGTGGGACTGTTGGGGAGAAAGTCCAGTCGGGCCATGATATCGTGGAACATCTTCACGATGGTATCGTCCGAAGGATCCTCTTCGGCAGTGGCAACGGACCTTGCCACCCTCCAGAACATCTCGTCGGGGGTCTCGATGATCTTGCTGTCGCCATCCTTGAGGAGATACCTCTCCTCGAGCACCCTCATGGCATTGTCGGATAAAGGCAGGTCCCTGTTAGGAAGGTTTCCGGATCCGTCCATAGTCTTGGTCTCCTTTTCATATTCGTTTCCACAGAGGTACTTGATATGTGGTTTATGAAGGTATGGCCCTCCATATCTAGCGTATCACAAAACCAGGGCGGTTATAATACCTTCCTTGCCGATATCGAAAGACAGGTCCTCTGGCTCAGAGAACTCTCAGGAAAAGGGACTCTGAAAGCATCTCAAGGGTCCTGACCCCTCCGATCGAGTTTCCTCTCTTATCCAGGGCCGGACCAAGAACGGCCACTCCGGCCCTCGCCGGGACTGAACCCATGATCCCTCCACCCACTCCGCTCTTGGCCGGGAACCCCACCCTGACTGCGAAGTCACCGGACCCGTCGTAGAGGCCGCAGGTCATCATGAGGGCCCTGAGGATCAGGGCTGTCCTCTCTGAGAAGACCTGCTCCCCTGTCAGTGGGTTAACCCCTCCGCATGCGAGGGTCGCTCCCATGGCTGCCAGGTCTTCAACGGAGCACTCAATGGCACACTGCCGGAAGTAGGAGTCGAGAATGTTCTCCACGTCCCCATCCATTGCCTCCACACTCCTGAGGAAGTAGCCCAGGGACCTGTTGCGGTCGCTGGTATCCCTCTCAGAGGCTGCCACCGCCTCGTTCACTCTGAGCCCTTCATTCCCTGACATCCTGCGCATGGTATCCAGCACGGCCTCGAGGCGCTCCGTGCTGTCACTGAAAGGAAGCAGGGACAGGACAAGGATGGCTCCGGAGTTGATCAGGGGGTTCTGGGGGCGGTGGGGCGCTCTCATCTCGAGGCGCATGATGGAGTTGAAGGGGTCGGCGCTGGGCTCGACCCCGACCCGGGAGAAGACGGTGTTCTCGCCGCAGATCTTGAGGGCCAGGCCCAGGGATGCCACCTTGGAGATGGACTGAACGGTTATCTTTGTCCCCTTGTCCCCGGCGGAGATGGTATTGCCGTCGATGCCGCAGTATGCTGCCGCAAGAGCCGACGGATCCGCCTTGGCCAGTTCCGGGATGTAGGTCGCCACCGCGCCTTGCCCAAGTACGTCTCTCCCCAGTTCGACAGCTTCCCTCAGGGCTCTCTCCATATATCTCCCTCCCCTTGCTTTACCGTCGGAAGCAATGAAAATTATACTTGCTCCAGGACCATTTTTTTGGTAATAATCTCTGGGTTCCTTTCGTAATGAAACATCTGGTTGAACGGAGGGGAGCGGGGTATGGTCAGAAGTGTCGATGAAGTGCCTCTTCCTGTAAGTTCTCTCTTCGGCCATTTCTTTGACTATCTCTCAGAGGCTGTCGTAATGACAGGCCAGAACGATCAGATCCTGAGAGTGAACAGATCCTTCACGGAGATGTTCGGTTACACTCCTTCGGAGGTAACAGGCAGCAATATCGACGACGTGGTCACATCCGAAGGTCATCTCAAAGATGAGGCCAGGCAGTTCTCAGCGGCCAACGCCTCTGGCAAGAGTATCCTGGCCGATACCATGCGCAGGAAAAAGGACGGGTCCCTCTTCCCTGTCTCCGTCCACGCTATTCCCGTGGTATTCGGGAGCGGACGGAAGGTGAACTTCATAATCTACCGTGACCGGCCTGAAGGGGAGCCCCAGAGCCTCGGGAGGGATGAGCAGATAAGCGCCGCCCTTCTCGAGCACTCACCCAACCCCATTCTGGTGATCAACCCCGACACCTCCATAAGGTACGTCAACCGGTCCTTCGAAAAACTCACGGGCTATGCCCTTCAGGAGATCGCCGGTGCCCGCATACCCTACCCGTGGTGGTCCGGGGACCGTCTTGAGATAAACCGCGCCGGCCTGCTCGACTCCTTCGAGAACGGCGCCGACAAGATCGAGTATCTCTTCCGTAGCCGATCGGGAGACCCCTTCTGGATCGA
>JAAYDT010000106.1 GCA_012729145.1 Synergistaceae bacterium
ACAAGCTCACGAAAGGCCTCCGATAGCATACGGATCTTGCCGGTAACGATAAGCTCTTCGGCGGTCTCGAGCTGCCTCTTGGCGGTCTCGAGGGATTTCCTGATGTTCGAAGCATCACAGTTCACGACCTTGTTGGCCCTCTCCTTCATAGACCTAAGCATAGCCTTTTCCTCAAGCAAAAGGGAAGTCCTGAACATCTGCATGTTGGAAAGCATCCCGACAATGGAGGACTGGTCCCTTATGACAGTCTCTGAGAAACCGTACCTTGTTCTTCTTCTGAAGGAAATGTCGTTCATGGCAAGAAGCTGTCCCAGTCTCTCCGAAGGGTCCCTCCCCCATGCCTTGCTGGTCCTGAATACCATGTAATAACCCGTCCTTGGCAGGAACAGGGAACCGCAGGAGCCGAAGATCCCTCTCAGCCAGTGCCATGTATTAGCCCTGTTCCTCTTGGGATCCCCGTAAAGGGACATCTTCTCGTGGACCATTGACTGGTCCAGCCACAACGATACCTTGCCTCTCATCCCCGATGGTATCACCAGGTTAGGAGCTGTTTCTCCTGGTCTTCCCCAGTCCGAGACCTCCCATAGTCTCTTCAGTTTCCGGAAGACAAAGAACCTGCTGCTGGAGAAGACCGCTTCCATCCGGCGCTCCCCTCCCGACAGGCCGGAGATGATCCCTCCGATCTCTACGGAGGCCTTTACCCTGTCGTCAACAAGAACGCTCGACCAGTCGTCCCAGATAACTTCCCTCAGCTTTTCCATCGGGATGTATCTCTTTCCTCCCTGGCTATCCGGATCAGGGCCTCTGCGACCTTCTGGCTGTTGTGCCTTACACTTCCGCCCGATACGTCGAGAAAGTCGGAAACGACAACCCTGGACCCCATGAGGGAGAGGGACCTTTTTTGCTCTTCTTCCACCATCAGAGGGACCGCGCCCGCTGCAAGATAGGTCTCAAGGAGATCGGAAGGTACTTCCCCCTCGTTCGTGAAGACATAGTCCGGGACCGATCCGGATGTCCTTGTGATCCACCTGACGTGATCCATGATGGACATTCCGTCCGTCTCCCCAGGCTGGGTCATGAGATTGGTTATGTAGATCTTGGGCGCTGCCGTTCTCTTGAGGGCTTCCGAGACCTCGCTGAACATGAGGTTTGGAATTATGCTGGTGAATAGGCTCCCGGGACCCAGCACTACCACATCAGCGTTCTCGATGGCCAGAATGGCATCGGGTACAGCCTTTGCATCGGGGGGCTCGATCCAGACCGACTCGATCTGGTGCCCTCTCATGGAAATGTCCAGCTCCCCCCTGAGGAAGTCGCCATCTCCTGTAGCTGCACACAGGGTGACCGATTCATTGGTTATAGGTATTACCTTACCCCTGATAGCAAGAAGGTTGTTAAGTTCCTCGACGGCCTTCCTGAAGTCGCCGGTCATCTCCGTGGTCGCAAGAAGAATTAGATTCCCCAGACTGTGGCCCTTGAGCTCTCCTCGATCGAACCTGAAATTCAGTATCCGGTTCAGAGAGCTGTCGTTCTCGGCAAGGGCGACCATGCAGTTCCTTATGTCACCCGGAGGAAGAACTCCCCATTCTCCACGAAGCCGGCCGGAGCTGCCGCCTTCATCGGTAACTGTAACTATGGCAGTTATATTCCTCGTATACGATTTTAACCCTGAAAGAAGGGTCGAAAGGCCCGTACCTCCTCCGATCGCTACGATCTCTGGACCCTGGGAGACCTTGTGCTGGAAGGCTTTTGCCATAATAGAGCCATTCTTCCCGGTCTGGGGCTCCCGGAACCCTCCATCCTCCTCTTCCTGGAAGAGTCTGGCGGCGAGAAGGGATATTATGCCTCCTGTCAAAAGGCCGATGGTAAACGCCGACCACCAGTTCATGATATCACCGTATCCTTTTCGATATCCCTGTGCCTTGTGGATGAATTTCCCGGAAATAGTGAACCCAGCCATTCTGTTACAGCAACGGACCGATGCCTGCCTCCTGTACAGCCGACAGCAATATGGACAATGTTCTTTCCGGTGTTCCTGTAAAGGGAGAGGACCTGCTCCATAAGCACCGAAAGGGCACCGAAGAAACTGGAAACACCCTCCTGGGAGAGGATAAAATCCTGGACCTCCTTGTCCTTTCCGCTCATGGACCTCAGGGAAGGAACGTAGAAGGGGTTGGGAAGGAACCGCACGTCGAACACGAAATCGCTGTCCTGGGGAATGCCGTATTTGAAACCAAATGAAGTGAATATGACAGACAGAGGGCCTTCGGATATGTCCATCTTGCCAAGGATCTCGTTCCTGAGCTGCGACAGGGCCATATCCGACGTCTCAACTACCACGTCGGCGATCTCGTGAATCTGGGAGAGTTCCCTTCGCTCCCTGTTTATGGCCTCAAGGATAGTGAGATCAGATGAGAGGGGGTGTCTCCTTCTTGTCTCCTCGAAACGTTTTACAAGGCAGGAGTCTGAAGCGTCAAGAAAGATGACCTTGATGTTGAGACCCCTGTTCCTGAGACTGCCAATAATGGCAAGAAGATCGTCCAGGAGGCTCTCTCCCCGGACGTCCACAACGGCAGCCACCCCGTTCTGGACTGCTTCTTCATGTTTGCCGAGGACCTGTATGAGCTGAGGGAGCAGTGACGGAGGGATGTTCTCGATGGCGTAGAAACCAAGGTCTTCAAGCATGTGCAGCGCAGTGGATTTCCCACTCCCCGACATGCCCGTTATTATCACGCATCTTGAGACCCTGTTTGAAAGGGACCCTTTCAATAGGGGATCCCCCTTTTCGTTATTTTATCGGTGGGATCCGGCGCAATCCCCACTCCTTCCCGTCACTATCTCTACAGCATGACGGAGAACAGGAGCAATGGAGTAGAAACACTGGACCGCTCCCCTCTCGCTTCCCGGCAGCGTGACTACGATCGTCCCTGAACAGGCCACTGCGACGGAACGTGAGAGAATGGACCTCTCGTTATCGAAGGATGTCTTCCATCTCATGTATTCACCTATCCCCGGGATCTCCTTTCCTCCAAGGGATCTTACCGCCTCCGGAGTTACGTCTCTCCGGGATATGCCCGTTCCCCCGGTGACCAGGATTATGTCCATCCCCGAAGCGATCCATTCCCTGATCCTTCCGCTTATGCTTTCGGTCTCGTCGGGGACGATCCCTGTCATGGAGGCAAA
>JAAYDT010000107.1 GCA_012729145.1 Synergistaceae bacterium
AATTTCATTCCTCCTGAATAATTGCAGGGGACCAGTTCCTATTGGCCCATCTGCTTTCTGTTGACCCAGAACTTCGGCTGACCTTCCGTCAGGGTTCTCACAATCTCCCTGGCAGCCTTAAGCCTGAGCTCCGGTACTGCCCCATCGGAGAAGAACGCCGCGTGGGGTGTGATTATGACGTTGGGCAACTCTGCCAGGGGGTGAACTCCCTCGGGGGGCTCCTTCTCGAGGACGTCCAGAGCCGCCCCCGCTATTACCCCCTCCTTGAGTGCATCAAAGAGCTCCTTCTCGTTGACAAGGGGGCCTCTCGAGGTATTAACCACGAAGGCCGAATCCTTCATCTTCTCCAGGTTCTTCCTGTTGATAATGTGATGGGTCTTTTCGGTCAGCGGCACGTGCAGGGAAAAGGCGTCTACGGTTTTGAAGAAGTCGTCAAGATTGGAGATCCGGCGGATCCCTGTCCTGGCCATGGTCTCGTCGGGCACGAATGGATCGAAACCCACCACTTCCATCCCAAAAGCAGCGGCCCTCTCTGCAACACGCTGACCAATGGCACCGCAACCGAGAAGACCATAAACCTTGCCTCTCAACCTTGGGATAGGGCTCGCTTCATTGACGTTCCAGACACCCGCCCTGACCCTGGAATTAAGGAAATTTACCTTTCTTGTCCCCGCCAGGAAAAGGGCAATTGTATGATCGGCCACTTCATCGATGCAATAGTCCGGGACGTTTGCCACCATGATTCCCTTGCGAGATGCCGCATCGATATTGATGTTGTTGACCCCTATGCCGGTCCTTACAATAACCTTGCAGCGTGTCAGCCCCTCGATCACCTCAGCCCCTACAGGGGCGTACACCACAAGCATGGCATCACAATCCCTTCCTTCCTTAAGGAAGGTGGAGGGATCCTGTCTGCTCGACAGGGTCAGGGTGGCGTCTACCGATGCCAGTTCCTTCTCCTCAATATCAGTGTCAGTGAAGATGCTGTCGGTCATGAAAACAGAATATTTCGACAAGCGCGAATCACCTCCTCACCGGTCAGAATAGGTCCATATTTCAACGCTGCCATTCTCCTGCGGCATCACTCTCCTCGTCGGAAGGTCTGCTTTCTACCAGTTCAAGGATCCTCTGCTCAATGTCCTCCAGGTGCCTTAGCATATGTTCCCTTGCTTTATCAGCGTCACAGGAAAGTACGGATCCCAGGATCTTGCGATGGAAATCCAGTGCGTTCTTGATCTGGCCGGGCTTCTTGATCACGTCGAGATTCTCTTCCAGGGTGAGCTCCCTCATTGCGCTTAGCATCTCAAGAAGGACCGAGTTCTGGCTCATTTCGGCGATCTTTTTGTGGAATTCAAAATCGGCCTGAAGAAATTTCTCTTCGTCGTCGGTGTTGGTCGCTGTGAGCTGATATAGTTCCTGGAGAGTGTCCCTGTCCTCGGGAGAGGATCTTACTACTGCCAGATACACTGTTGCACCCTCGATAATCTTTCTTGCCTCTATCAGTTCCATGATGGGGAAGCGCTTGAGAAGGTGGGAGGACTTGAAATGGTCGGTAAGTATCCTTGTATTTTCGCTGAGGAATGTACCCTCACCACATCGGACCTCAAGGATACCCATATACTGCATAGCCCGGATCGCCTCCCGGACGGAAGTCCTGGCAACAGAAAGGCTTTCCGCAAGGACCCTTTCAGGGGGAAGCTTGTCTCCAGGTTTTATCTCTCCGGAAAGGATCTTTTCTCTAAGCTGCTCGATAATATCCTCGGTTATGGTCGAGCGCTCGATCCTTTTGAAGGACAGGACCATGCTTTTTCACACCTCCTGGGCGGTTGTTCATCAACAATTGCAAGAATTGTGCTAATATTATGACGGTCAGAGGTCTGACCACTGACATCATCTCACGGGTCTCGGAAAAAAGTCAATATCGTTACTTTTTTTACAAGAAAGGTATCCAGATTGGGACTTGAAAACATTAAAACGGAGAGTGAGAAGTGATGGCTGAGGGACGTTACCCCTTTTTGATCCTTTCAGGAACCCCCTTCGAAAGAGGAAGAACCTACGGTGAGATCTTCAGGTCAAGGATCGAGATCAGCATCTCGAACTACAGGCAAATGTTCAGCGACTTCAACAGTGTCGACTGGGAGGATGCCGGGAGAAGGGCAATGGAGTTCTTGCCCTTCATCAAGAATTACAGTCCAAAGATGGTCGAGGAGATGGAGGGCATCGCAGAAGGAGCTTCCCTGGATTTCAGGGACATCCTGATCCTCAACTCCAGGAGCGAGATAGTGCTGGACTCCCAGGTGGACGGTTGCACCTCCTTTGCTGCCGCTCCCTCCTTTACATTGGATGGCAAGACCTACCTCTGTCAGAACTGGGACTGGATACGCCGGCAGCATGACTCCCTTGTAGTGCTCCAGATAGAACAGCATCCTGAACCATCAATACTCATGATCGCCGAGGCCGGTATAATCAGCGGTAAGGGCATAAACGGAGTAGGCCTGGGGGTAGGCTTCAATGCCCTCACCACCGGCTCCGGCAAACCCGGAGTACCTGTGCACATGATCCTTCGGGGCATCCTCGATTCGCCCCGCCTTGCCGATGCAGTCCAGGCAGTTTCAGATGCAGCGCGCGCCAGCTCGGGAAATTTCATCGTTGCCAGCGCTGAGGGTGAACTTATCGATATTGAAGCCTCGCCTGAAGATTTCTGGGTTTTCTATGGAGAAGAGGGATGGATCACACACACCAATCACTTCCTCGCCAACTTTGTCCCCGGATTATCCCGGGACAAGGGCAAGGTAATCCTGCCAGATACCTTTCAGCGGCTTGGCCGCATCAATTCACTGATGACAGACAAAGAGGGCAATATCGACCTGGAGACATGCAAGATTATGCTCTCCGATCACAGGAACCACCCCGATTCCATCTGCAGACACGAGGACCCAAGAGACCCTGAAGGGAAACAGCTCGCTTCAGTTTACGGAACGGTAATGGACCTTGACAAGAGAGTGATCTGGTTCAGCAATTCCAACCCCTGCCAGGGGAATTTCCGCTCCTACGGCCCTCTCAGGTAGGCAGGAACGAAAAGGACCACAACACCAGGAGGGGTATGAAATGGAATTCAAGCTGGCTTTCGGAAAGGGAACCCTGGATCTCTCCATCGAAGACCATCGTATCGCAGATGTTCTTGAACCGGCTAATATCCCCGGTGGAAGATCGTCCGGGGATATTATCAAAGAGGCTCTTGCCAAGCCCATGGGTACTCCACCCCTGATTGATATCGTCCACCCAGGAGACAGGATCGCGGTGGTAACCAGCGACATCACTAGGCCCTGTCCTTCCCGCGAGCTGCTCCCTCCCGTTCTCGAAGAACTACGCTTGGCAGGAGCCAGAGAAGAGGACATCACGGTCATATTCGCCCTTGGTAGTCACAGACAACATACAGAAGAGGAGAAAATAAAGCTGGTGGGAGATGAAATATTCCACCGGTTCCGCTGCATCGATCACGATCCTCTGGACTGCATCCACCTGGGAACCACCTCAAGGGGCACTCCCGTGGAAATCTTCCGACCGGTCGTGGAGGCAGAGAGAAGAATCTGCCTGGGAAACATCGAATTCCATTACTTCGCAGGTTACAGCGGAGGGGCAAAAGCGATCTTCCCGGGAGTATCAACAAAGGCCGCCATCCAGGCTAACCACAGGATGATGCTCGAAAACTGTGCCAGGACAGGGAACCTGGACGATAATCCGGTCAGAGAAGACCTGGAAGAGATAGGGAAATTCCTTCCCCTGGACTTTATTCTGAACGTGATCCTGGACCAGCAGAAACAGATCGTGCATTCTGTCGCGGGCCACTACGTAGAGGCACATCGCGCAGGCTGTGCAGTCCTCGATACCATGGGAAAAGTACCAACGAATGAACAGGCCGACGTGGTTGTTGTCTCTGCAGGCGGTTTCCCCAAGGATATGAACGTCTACCAGGCCCAGAAAGCCCTGGACAACGCCGTCTGGGCCGTCCGTCCCGGCGGGGTTGTTATATGGGTTGCCTCCTGTGAAGAGGGCCTTGGCTCGACAGTTTTCCAGCAGTGGATCGAGAGCTCCTCGAAACCCGAGGACCTGATCAAAAGGGTCGAGAGCGATTTCCAACTAGGGGGGCACAAGGCCGCTGCCATCGCCATGACCCTGAAAAAATGCTCGGTCCTGATGGTCTCCAGTCTCGACCCGGCTACGGTCTCCTCTTTCTACGTAGAACCCTCACCAGGGATCGACGAAGCCCTGGACAAGGCCTTTTCGATAACGGGTCCATCTGCGAAAGTAATTGTAATGCCCGCTGGGGGATCGACACTCCCGGTTCCAGACAAGAAAGGGTAAGCGTTTTGCTACAATAACCTGGGCCTAGGGGTATCGGGGTCTGCTTTTTACCTCTTCGTAATAGTGTACGAGGCCT